>CAJJQT010000303.1 GCA_905193995.1 uncultured Porphyromonadaceae bacterium
GGGGCCTTCCTTCGTAAGAGGGGTGTGGAAGGTGATTATGTCGGCCCCGCGGGCCAGATCATCGAGCGACGACCAGCCGTCGCCGCCCTCGGCACGCTGGCGGGGTGGGTCGCATAGCATCACGCGCATACCTAATGCCTTCGCCCAGCGCTCGACTATGCGTCCTACATGCCCTACCCCCACGATCCCGAGAGTATACTGCGCGATAGGGCGGTTGATGATGTGCATCAGCGACGAAAACACATACTGCGCCACAGCGGGGGCGTTGCAGCCCGGGGCGTTGACGGCCGTGATGCCGTGGGACGCGCACCATTCACGGTCGATATGGTCGGTGCCGATGGTGGCCGTGCCTACGAATCTGACGCGTGAGCCTTCGAGAAGCGCCGCGTCGCAGCGCGTGCGCGTACGCACAATCAAAGCGTCGGCACCGGCCACCGCGCGGCGGTCGATCCCGGCCGGGGGGAGCACTGTCATGTCGGCTATTTCACTTAGCGACTGCAGATACGGAACGTGCGAGTCGGCTACGACGGTTATTTTTTTCATAATGATAACCTCCAGAGATAAAGGGCTATGTAGACGCCGACGACGGCCAGGACGGCTATGTACTGACGCTCGTAGCGGTGATTGACAAAATAATGGGTGATCTGGTACGAGGCGCTGAAATTGAGCAGCGGCACGTATGCAAGGCAATTGTCGTAATCGAACACCATCGCGATGATAGCCGTGAGCGACACTATAAGCAGAGCGCCGTTATATGCTCGCGCACGTGCGTTGTAGGCTATGGTCTTCATCACATTGGCCAGAATCGACGTCATGAGCATAAGCACTGTAAGGCCAGTCAGCGTCACCAGATAAAGCGCCGTACGCAGGTCGAGCGACGAGAATATATTACCTATGGTCGGAAAACGGATGCCGGCCGGGTCCACGATTCCAAATCCCAGCAGATTGATCCACACCGTGAGGATACCGAGTACCGATCCGACGAATCCGCGCAGCGTCAGCACCCGCATCTGCAGGCATATGATCCAGAACACCGGGATGAAGAATATGAAACAGTACTGCGTGGCCGAGGCGACCGACAGCAGCAGAAACGTCATGAACACCGTGCGCACAGACGACTGACTGTCGTAGGTGCTGAACATCATGAACAGACACAGTACGATGACGAGGCACACAAACGAGCCGGAGTTGAGCGTCAGCACCTGGCGCGGGATGGCGCCCTGCATTATGGCGAAAAGACCGATCGGCAGCCATGTCACGGCGCGCAGCACGTTGTAGGTCTTGTTGATCAGCAGCATCAGCAGCATGATCAGCAGATTGAATCCCACACTGATGCCCAGCGACGCCCAGCGGCTCAGGGGCCAGTACGAGGGCGACTGCAGCCCGATGCCCTGGTCGCCCTGCGACGGAAGCGGACTGTCGAGGCTGCCCGACGCCACGATATAGAAAGCCGCGAGGGCAAACATAGCCACTGCGGCAAGCTTGCCGTGGAAGGTGCGGGAGATGACGTCGGACTTCATTGGCTGATCGGAAATGATACTGAGTGCGTAGGTGTATCAGAGCACGTCGCGGCCTATGTCGCGGCGGAAGTACATGCCGTCGAACTTTATGCCCTGCAGCGAGCGGTAGCTCTTGGCAAGCGCCTCTTCGAGGGTTGCCGCAAGCGACGTGACAGCCAGCACCCGGCCGCCGGCCGTGACGAGTGTGCCGTCAGCGCCGCGGGCCGTACCGGCATGGAACACTATACTTTCGGCCGGATGCAGCTCACCGCTGACCGGTAGTCCCTTGCGGTACGAGCCGGGATAACCGCCCGACACGGCAATCACCGTCGCAGCAGCTTCGGGACGAATCTCGGCCGGGAGATCGCCCAAGTCGCCGGCAGCCGCTCCTTCAAGCAGGTCGACCAGGTCAGAGGCCAGACGCGGCATGACTACTTCGGTCTCCGGATCGCCCATGCGTACGTTGTATTCTATCACCCTGGGATCACCGCCTACATTGATGAGTCCCAGAAAGATGAAGCCTCTGTATACGAGCCCTTCGTCAAGCAGGCCTTTGATGGTAGGACGAATGATGCGTTCCTCGACCTTGTCCATAAACTCCCTGTCGGCGAACGGCACGGGACTTACGGCTCCCATACCGCCCGTATTGAGACCGGTGTCTCCCTCGCCCACACGCTTGTAATCCTTGGCCACCGGCAGTATGCGGTATCCGCCGCGGCCGTCGGTGAGCACGAAGACTGAGCATTCGATACCGTCCATGAATTCCTCAATAACGACCTTCTGCGATGCTTTGCCGAATTGTCCGGCAAGCATCTCGCCGAGCGAGCGACGTGCCTCTTCGAGCGTCGGCACTATCAGCACGCCCTTGCCGGCGGGAAGCCCGTCAGCCTTGAG
>CAJJQT010000304.1 GCA_905193995.1 uncultured Porphyromonadaceae bacterium
CAAGAGTTTCGAGGTCGAGTATCACCGGCGCTACGCCATGTGCGCCGCCGCCTTTATCCTGACGGTCATCGGCATGGCTCTGTCATCGCGCAAGGTCAAGGGCGGCATGGGCCTCAACATCGGCATCGGGCTCGTCCTCAGCTTCAGCTACATCCTTTTCATGGCCATCACACAGAGCTTCGCGTATTCGGGCCTCACCTCGCCGCTGATAGCCATGTGGATTCCCAACATCATTTACACGGTCGTAGCAGTCGTGCTCTACAACCGGGCCTCCATGTGATCAGTACATCGGCGTGAACGGCTCCGACACCTTCAGCCGGCTGTTCATGCAGCCGTCGAAGTCGGCGTGGTCAGCCGTGTCAAGCTTCAGCACGGGCGACCCGGGCGTCAGAAGCAGCTTCGACAGATCTACGTAGAACAGACTTTCCGAATCGGCGAACTTGAAGTAGTAGCGCAGCCGGTTGATGTCGCTGATGCTGCGCCACTGGGTCGACGACAGGTTGGGCTGGTCTGGGATCTCATACCCCATCGGCACCGCCACGTTGTCTATGATCGTCGACAGCTCGGCCAGAGCCTGCTCCGAACCGACGCCGGCCGTCGGCACGTGGTGGATGAAGTAGTCGGCCCGCACGAAGCGGTCGGCGCTGTGCACCGTCCCCGGCAGCATGTTCATGCCGCCCACGCCTTTCCAGTATCTGTTGATCGCCAGTATGTCGGGGAAGGCCGGGTCGTTCGTCATCACCTGGTAGTCCTTCGACTTGTAGGTGTACATCTTCCCGTCCTGAAATTCAAGTACCAGCGTCTCGCCGCTCGGATCCGTGAAGGCCCAGTGCAGCAGCGACACGGTCCCGCCGTCGAACGTCGCACCCGCTATGCCGAAATTCGACGCCTTTAGGAAGGCCTCCACCTCGTCGACGGTCGAGAAATTGTCCAGAAAGTAGCTCACTATCACGGCAAGCGACATTTCGGGCTCACCCGTCCCCTTCAGCACCGTCCGGTACACCGATCCCTTGCAGAACAAGCCGTTGCACACCAGCCCGCGCTCGTTCATGCCCTCGGTCACACCTCCGTCGTAGCCCACGGCCAGTACCGTGCCGTACTTCGACGTCCACTGAAGCCGAGGACCCGTGTCGTTCGACTCCTTGGCCATACCGGCCGGATATACATAGATATTTGTCGGTATCGGGGTGCGCCAGTCGAGCGTTCGCCCTACCATCACTACGTCGGTGCTGTCACCCCTGAACACTATGCGCGAGCACGGCATAGCCGCCGGGGCGCAGGCCGCAGCCGCCAGGGCTGCCGCCGCTAATGCTTTTAATTTCATAGAATATACATTTTTATTGATTCTCGACTGTTAATATCGGTTCTCTTTGCTTTCTCTCTTTTATAACCCGCTCACCGGCCAAAAGTTTGACTTCCGGCTTGCATACGCCGCAAAAAAGTGCTAACTTTGCTGTGCAAGCACCTAACGACCATGCGATACGTAAGCACCAACGGAAAATCAGCCACCCTGCGGCAGGCCGTCGAGCAATGCTACGCCGGCGACGGCAATCTTTACCTCCCCGGCCGGCTTCCTCTGCTTCCCCAGGCCTATTTCAACAACATCGGACAGATGACCCTGAGCGAGATCGCTTTCGTGGTCATGCGCACCCTCCTCGACGAAGAGATCGACGCCCCGGTGCTCAAGGATATCGTCGACCGCAGCTTCGACATACGCATGCCTCTGGTCGAGCTCGAGCCCGACCGCTTCGTCATGGAGATGTTCCACGGCCCCACCATGGCCTTCAAGGACTTCAGCGCCAAATTCCTCGGCGAGGTAATCAAGCACTTCCACCGTCCCGGCCGCGGACATGTGCGCATATACGTGGCCACGACGGGCAATACCGGCGGCGCTGTCGCCAACGCCGTCGGAGCCGTCGACGGTGTCGACGTACTCATCCTCTTCCCCCGCGGGGCTTTAACCCGCGCCCAGCGCGCCCAGTTCTCCACCATCGCGCCCAACATCCACCCCATCGAGGTCGGCGGCAGCATCGGGCACTGCAAGACCATGGTCCGCCAGGCCATCGAGGATCCCGACCTCAGCGACGGATCACTGCAGGTGTGCGCCAACACACAGAACATCCTGCGCATCCTGCCCCAGGTCGTGTTCTTCTTCCATGCCTACGCCCGCCTGCGCGAGCGGCTCGGCGACCGAGCCGACGGATTCACCGTCTCCATCCCCTGCGGCAATCTCAGCAACCTCACCGCCGCCGTCATCGCCCGCCGAATGGGCCTCCCGATGGGCCTGATCGTCGCCGGATGCAACGCCAACGACGATTTCAAGCGCCTCCTCGACGGGAACCTGCGCCCCGACGAAGTCAACCGCACCGCCCGCCCCACACTCGC
>CAJJQT010000305.1 GCA_905193995.1 uncultured Porphyromonadaceae bacterium
GATCTGGCCGGCGTTGGTGGCAACGGCGATGTCGGCGATGGTAGCGTCCTCGGTCTCGCCCGAGCGGTGTGAGATCACGGCGGTGTAGCCGTTGCGCTGAGCGAGCTCTACGGCGCGGAGGGTCTCGGTGAGCGAGCCGATCTGATTAACCTTGACGAGGATCGAGTTGGCGCAGCCTTCGTTGATACCGCGCTGGAGATACTTGACGTTGGTCACGAACAGGTCGTCGCCTACGAGCTGACAGCGGTCGCCGATGAGGTCGGTCAGGATCTTCCAGCCTTCCCAGTCGTTTTCGCTCATGCCGTCTTCGATCGAGTCGATAGGATATTTCTCGACGAGTGACTTGAGGAATTCGGCCTGCTCTTTCGAGGTCAGCTTGGGAGCGTCGGCACCCTGCTTCCATGTGTAGTCGTAAACGCCGTCCTTGTAGAATTCCGACGAAGCGCAGTCGAGGCCGATGGTGACGTCCTTGCCGGGTACGTAGCCGGCGAGCTCGATAGCCTTGATGATTACCGACAGAGCGTCCTCAGTGCCGTCGAGGTTGGGAGCGAAGCCGCCTTCGTCGCCGACAGCGGTGGAGAGGCCGCGGGCCTTGAGGACCTTCTTGAGGTTGTGGAACACCTCGGTGCCCATGCGGATGCCTTCCTTGAACGAGGGAGCGCCGATGGGACGGATCATGAATTCCTGGAAGCAGATAGGAGCGTCGGAGTGTGCGCCGCCGTTGATGATGTTCATCATCGGCACGGGAAGCACGTAGGTGTTGCAGCCGCCGATGTACTTGTACAGAGGCAGGCCGAGATAGTCGGCGGCAGCCTTAGCGACGGCGAGCGATACGCCGAGGATGGCGTTTGCGCCGAGGTTGCTCTTGGTGTCGGTACCGTCGAGCTCAAGCATCTTCTGATCGACTGCGATCTGGTCGAGAGCGCTCATGCCTACGAGGGCTTCGGCGATCGGGCCGTTGACGTTGGCGACTGCCTTGGTCACGCCCTTGCCCATATAGCGCTTGGGATCACCGTCGCGGAGCTCGAGAGCTTCGTTTTCGCCTGTCGATGCTCCCGAGGGAACTGAGGCGCGGCCAAATGCGCCGGATTCGAGGATTACGTCTACCTCAACAGTGGGATTGCCACGCGAGTCAAGTACTTCGCGACCGATAATTTTTTCTATTTTCATATTCGTTACTTTAAATAAAAAGTATGTTAATGATTTGTTTTAGTCAGTTATAGCGCATCGGCGACGCACTGCCGCTTTCGCGCCACAAAGTTACGATTTTTTGCACAAACTTACAACGTTTCAACATACTAATATTCGGTGCGGAAAGTCACAAATTATCTCAAATTATCAAAATATGAGCAAAAACAATCCGGCGGCTCCCCGCTGAAGGGGCGTCGCCGGATATTATGCAGTGACTCGGATGTGTCTTACTTGGCTTCCTCGGCTGCGGGCAGTTCGGGAGTCTCGGCTGCGGCCTCGACGGCTTTCTCGGCCTGCTCCACGGGAGCGGCGGCCGACTTGCGGCGCGAGCGGCGGGTAGTCTTGGTCTTGGCGTCCTTCTTGTCCTTGAGCATGGCCTCGTTGTAGTCGACGAGCTCGATGAAGCAGGTCTGAGCGTTATCGCCCAGGCGGTTGCCGGTCTTGAGGATGCGGGTGTAGCCGCCGGGACGGTCCTGGAACATGCCCTGGGCGACCTTCTCGAAGATCTCGCGGACGAGCTCCTTGTCGTTCAGGTAGGCGATGGCCAGACGGCGGGAGTGCAGATCGTTGCGAAGGGCCAAGGTGATCAGAGGTTCCACCACCCGGCGCAGTTCTTTGGCCTTCACTTCCGTCGTGCGGATCTTGCCGTAAGTGATCATCGCGGAAGCCATGTTGCGGAACAGAGCCTTGCGATGCGAAGGCGTTCTGCCGAGCTTTTTGCCGGAATTGCTATGCCTCATGGTGTTGTTTCCTCTTCCATTCCTGATATTTCTTCTCGAAGTTGTCGATCTTCATTCCGAAATCGAGTCCCATGCTTTCGAGCACGGCCTTGATTTCGTCAAGGGACTTCTTCCCAAAGTTCTTCGTCTTCAGCATTTCGGCTTCGGGCCGCTGCACCAGCTCGCCGACAGTGGCGATATTGGCGCTGCGCAGACAGTTGGTCGCCCGCACGGACAGCTCCAGCTCATCGATCCCCTTGAAGAGGTTATCGTTGATATCGGCGCTGCCGCCGCCTTCCCCTCCGCTTTCGCCGGAGATGCGTTCATCAAAGCTGATGAAGACCGAAATCTGATCCTTAATAATCTTGGCGCTATACGCAATAGCGTCTTCGGGAAGAACGGAACCGTCGGTCCACACTTCAAGAATCAGCTTGTCGTAGTTGGTCATCTGGCCCACGCGGGCCTGCTCCA
>CAJJQT010000306.1 GCA_905193995.1 uncultured Porphyromonadaceae bacterium
GTGCGGGGCATATATATCGGCAAACTCTATATCCCCGCAATGTGCGCCGCGGTTGGCCTCGGTGAGATAGGGTTTACGCCGGGCCACCGTGACGCCGATACCGCGCCCTGCGATGCGTGTATAGAGTTGCTCGCAGTGAGTCTCGACACCTCCCATGATACCGGGGAAGCCACGTGTGCCTGTGACAAACAGTTTCATGGCAGCGACTCTATCAGTTTAATATAATTCCGGCGGAACTGTTCGGCCGAGAAATTCTCGGAAAGGATGCGCTTGGATTCCGCACCCATGCGGATGCGATCTTCAGGCGAATCGGCCAAAGCGGCTATTGCCGATGCAATGGCATCGGCATCGCCGACAGGGCAGACATGCCCGTTGACTCCGTCGGCCACAAGGCGCGGATTGTCGCCTACCGGGGTGGCGATAACCGGCAGATCAGCATTCATGGCTTCCAAAATCGAATTGCTGGTACCCTCGAACAAAGAGGTCGAAAGATAGATGTCGGCACTTCCGAGCAGGGCAGGAATGCCCGGAGGATCGATCAGTATGCGGGTAATTCCGCCGATACCAGCCTCGGCCACTTGGCGTCGTATGCTGCTCTCGAGGGCACCGTAGCCCACGATGACAAAGCGGAGCGAAGGCACGCTGCGGGCAACAATAGCTACGCTGCGGATGGCCGTGCCGTAGTCCTTGTCGGGCACGAAGCGGCCGACAGTGATGACGGTGACGGTGTCGGCCGGTATCTTGCGGCGCAGTGGCGATATATGCTCGAAGCAATTGGGAATCACAGACATACGGGCAGCCTGAAAACCGCGGGAGACGAAGGTCTCGCGGCCCGAATATGAGTTGCTTACCGTCATGCTGGCCATGCGGTTGGTGATGTAGCGGTCGGCGAGAAATTTCAGCCGCGGCAGAGAGGCGCTGCGGATGCCGGTCACTACATTTACGCCGGTGCGCCGTCCAAGGTAGGCTGCCAGTGCGTTGGCTCCCGTGAGATAGGAGAAGACGGCGCGGGGCTTCAGAGACGCGAACAGGGCTGCAGCCTGACGCACGCGGTCGCGGAAGCTTCCGCGCAGCTGGTGCAACCGGATATCGGCCGAATCAAGCATAGAATGATATGCTCCGTGGATCACATCGCCTTCGAATACGACTACATGAGCCGCAAAATCCCTGCAAAGAGTGCGCGCCAGCAGCACAGCTTGCTTCTCGGCGCCTCCCTTGGCCAGATTCTTGACAAAGACAATGATTGATTCCTTCGGTAGAATATTTATCATACAGCCTTTTAGGTTCACTTATACATTTAACGGATTTTAACGGGAAATATTGCATAAGTGCCACAAAAAAATTGCCGGATACAGCCGGCCTGCGAAACGGCCTGCCAGCATTCGGCAATTCAATATTTATTTACAGAGCGTTACTTCTTGCGCTCGGGCTCCGGGGCGATGAGCTTGTAGCCCTTGCCGTGGATGTTGATGATCTCGATTGACGGGTCATCCTTGAGATGCTTGCGCAGCTTGGTGATGTATACATCCATCGAGCGAGCGTTGAAGTAGTTGTCGTCTATCCAGATTGTCTTGAGCGCATAGTTGCGCTCGAGGATCTGGTTGGCATGGGCACAGAGCAGGCTGAGGAGCTCCGATTCCTTGGTAGTGAGCTTGGTGACCTTGTCGTCGATCATCAGCACCTGCTTCTGGGTGTCGAAGGTGAACTTGCCTATCTTATACATGGTGATCTCCTTGCCCTTGTTGCCCTTGACGCGGCGCATGTGGGCGATGCTGGAATTGGTCGAGGCCGAGGGCGATTGGTTGACGTTGCTCGCGACAGCGAGCGCGTAGTCCGCGAGCGAGAAGAAGACCCCGCCCATCACGAAACCCTGGGCATTGTGATGGCGATCGTCGATCTCCATGCTCACGGTCGCGATGCCGGTTTCGAAGTCGTAGTCGTCAATGGTTGCTCCCAGGCACTTGCGCGCGAACTCGTCATCGGCAAAGTATGCGCGAATGTCCTCGATGTTGTCGAAATCCACGGCTGCTCCTCTTTTCTCGCGGATAGTGGCATCAGTGTAGACCAACAGATAACGTCTTGGTACATGGGTTCGGGATTGACGCGTTCGAGATGCCCGAAAACGCATTATTCGCTAGAATAGGGGCGCATGGTCGTAGTTAAGGAGCCGCGCAACAAAAATGTTTACCGTGATTAGCATTTTGCTCGTCATCTTTTTCCTCTTGATGAACGCCTTCTTCGTCATCGCAGAATTCGCTCTGGTACGTGTCCGCAAGTCGCAGATCGAGCTTGCCGTTGAAGAGAAGAAGCCCGGTGCACGCGCTGCCAAGAAAATTGCCGAGAACATAAACGCGTATCTTTCGGCTTGTCAGCTCGGTA
>CAJJQT010000307.1 GCA_905193995.1 uncultured Porphyromonadaceae bacterium
TTCGAGGCCGGACTGAGATGGGACTACGAACACGTCAGCTGCCGCTACCGCAGCGATGCCGACGCGTCGTACACTGTCTATAAGATGCTCGACAACGGCGACCGCGAGTTCTACCGCACGACCGATGTATCGATCCACGACAACGGGCGTCTGAGCCAGGACTTCAACGAACTGCTGCCGAAAGTCTCCGTCACATACCGTTTCAGCTCCGGCGAAGTCTACGCCAATTTCGCCGAGGGATATAAGTCGGGCGGTTTCAACACTCAGATGTTCAGCGACGTGCTGCAGCAGCGTGTCATGGAGACGATGGGGCTGAGCATGCCTTACAAAGTGTCGGACATAGTCACCTACAAGCCTGAGGAAAGCCTCAACTATGAGATCGGCGGCCGCTGCGATCTCGCCGACGGCCGTGTGCGGATGTCGGCTACGGCATTTCTGATCTCGTGCTGCAACCAGCAGCTTACCGTCTTTCCGCCCGGACTTGTCACGGGCCGCATCATGACCAACGCGGGGCGCACGCGATCGGCCGGCTTCGAGTTTTCGGCAACTTTACGCCCGCTGAGCGGACTGACATTCATCACGAACTACGGCTATACAAATGCCGTCTTCCGGACCTATAACAATGGCCGCGCCGATTTCCGCGGCAAGCGCGTGCCTTATGCCCCCGCCCATACGCTGTTCGTCTCGGGGCAGTACGATCTGCCGTTCGATGTGTTCGGCTGGCGGCCGACACTGGCGGCCCACGTCCGCGCCGCGGGCGACATCTACTGGAACGAGGAAAACTCGCTCAGCCAGCCATTCTATGCCGTGGCCGGTGCGTCGCTTACCTTCGCCCGCAATCCCTGGTCGCTGAAGCTCTGGGGCGAGAACATCACCGACACGCACTACGACACATTCTACTTCATGTCGATGGGCAATTCGTTTACCCAGCGCGGAGTGCCGGCCACATGGGGCGTGACGCTGCGACTTTCGCTCGACACGGCTGCGAAATAGTTGTGTGTCTAAGATTTTATTCTTAACTTTGGCCTCGGAAATTACTAAAACAATCTATATGAATATCCTGAAAACTCTGACGTGCGCCGCGCTGGCCATGATGGCCGCCGGCCTGTCGTCGTGCAACAGCGACGACAACACAGAAACCATCTACGAATACCGCTTTATGAGATGCTATGCCGTGGTGACCGATCTACGCGGCGAGAATCCTGCGACCGTCTCGCCCGAAATTTCGATCAAGATGCAGGCCGACTGGGACAAGGGCGAAGCCAAATTCGAGATTTCCGGTCTGTCGATCGGCTCGTACAGCTATCCCATCGTAGCTTTCGACGGCTCGAAATGGCACCAGCTGAGCAATTCGGCATGGGCCGAGGCATCAGGTCTTAAGACGGCCGCGCTGGCTACCGGCGCTCCGGTGCTCATCGACGATTTCAAGCTGCTGTGGAACGACCGCACGCAGCTTGTGCCCGCTGTCGGTGTCTACGATCCCGCTCTTAAGTATCAGTTCATTCTTGACGGCCGCTATAAGATCGTCGGCTCGCGCCAGCCCTTCTGCATCGGCGGTACAACCGTGTCGACTTCGCCGGCCGGCACGAGCTACACCTCCGACGCCTCGCTCTACGTCATCGGACTCGACTTCACCAACCGCACGGCTTCGATCGACATCGCGAACGCCAATTTCGCCGCCAACATGCCGTCGCTCAACATGAAGTTTGCCGGCATTCCGTTCACCGTCGACGAGGATGCTAACGTGACGCTCAGCAGCGACGCACTTATCCCGACTATCGGCGACGTGCCTCAGCCCGACTATCCCATCTCGCAGCTGCGCTGCACGGTCAATCCCGGCCAGGGTCGCTCGACGCTCGAGTTTGTATGCAGCTTCCGCGGCGCGCCGTTCACGGTGAAGGCCGACCTTGGCTTCGATACTTACCAGGGCTATCTCGACAATGCTGACACTGCTCAATAATAATTTTAGGAAACATTAAAAAATCCCGCGAGCCGAGTCGGTCCGCGGGATTTTTTTATACTGGAGTGTTTGCTTATTTCAGCGGGCAGGCATTGCAGCGCTCATTGATCTGGGTGAAGAAGTCGTTGCCCTTGTCGTCGACGAGGATGAATGCCGGGAAGTCCTCCACCTCAATCTTCCAGATTGCCTCCATGCCGAGTTCGGGATATTCGAGGAGTTCGACTTTCTTGATCGAGTTCTGAGCCAGGACAGCAGCCGGGCCGCCGATAGAGCCCAGGTAGAAGCCGCCGTGCTTGTGGCATGCATCGGTCACCTGCTTGGAGCGGTTGCCCTTGGCGATCATCACCATCGAGCCGCCCGCTGCCTGGAACTGATCGACGTACGAGTCCATACGGC
>CAJJQT010000308.1 GCA_905193995.1 uncultured Porphyromonadaceae bacterium
TGAGTAATCGCCCGGAATGAAGCCCTTGTCGCGCAGCGGATTCGACTTCATGAAACCTGCTGCGACGGCTTTGTCGATTTCGTTATACAGTTTCTCGACGGAGTCGATGATCATTTCTTCGGAGGCGTCCTCGGTGCGCCAGATAGGCAGGGGCGTACCCCAGTAGCGCGAGCGCGAGAGATTCCAGTCCTGCAGGTTTTCGAGCCATTTGCCGAAGCGGCCGCTGCCGGTCGAGGCGGGCTCCCATTTGATAGTCTCGTTCAGCTCCATCAGACGCTCGCGGGCTGCGGTAGTCTTGATGAACCAGGAGTCAAGCGGATAGTAGATGACCGGCTTGTCGGTGCGCCAGCAGTGGGGATAGCTGTGGACGTGCTTTTCGGAAGCGAAAAGTTTTCCCTGCTCCTTGAGCATGAGGCAGATTTCCACGTCGAGGTTCATATCGGCCTCCGACTTTTCGGGGTCGTAGGCATTCTTGACGAACTTACCCTGCCAGGGCTTGTAAGCCTCGACATCGACGTGCTTTCTTACAAACTCCGGATCGAGTTCGTCGATCATGTAGAAGCGGCCGCGGAGGTCAACCATCGGGCAGATCTTGCCGGCGCGGTTTATGAGTTCCAGCGGTGGAATGTTGTTCTGGTTCGATACTCGGAGGTCATCTGCGCCGAATGTGCCCGCGATGTGGACGATACCGGTACCGTCCTCGGTCGACACGTAGTCGCCGGGGATCACGCGGAAGGCATCGCCGTCGGGCGTCATCCAGGGGATGAGCTGCTTGTAGCGCATGCCGGTCAGCTCGGAGCCTTTGTATTTGGCTACAACTTCCCAGGGGACAAGCTTATCGCCGGGTTTATAGTCGGCCAAAGCAATATCTTTGGCTTTGGAATTGAATATCGAGTTGAGTAGCTCCTCGGCCACTATAACGGTGACGGGCTGCCCGCTGTATTTGTTGTAAGTGCGGACCGCACAGTAGACGAACGACTGACCGACACAGAGCGCCGTGTTGCTGGGTAGAGTCCAGGGCGTAGTGGTCCACGCCAGGAAGTAAGGTTTGCCCCACCCTGTCATTTCGGGTTTGGGTTCAGAGATCTCGAACTGGGCGATACAAGTCGTGTCCTTGACGTCGCGGTAGCAGCCCGGCTGGTTCAGCTCATGGGAGCTCAGTCCTGTGCCGGCGGCGGGAGAATAGGGCTGGATGGTATAGCCTTTGTAGAGGAATCCTTTGCCATATAGCTGCGACAGAAGCCACCATACCGATTCGATGTAGCGGTTGTCGTAAGTGATATAAGGCTCCTCCATGTCGACCCAGTAGCCCATCGACTTGGTCAGCGTCTCCCATTCGCGGGTGTATTTCATTACCTCGCGGCGGCATGCGTTGTTGTAGTCGTCGACCGAGATTTTCTTACCTATGTCTTCCTTGGTGATTCCGAGTGATTTTTCAACGCCGAGTTCCACGGGCAGGCCGTGTGTGTCCCACCCTGCCTTGCGCTTCACGTGGAAGCCTTTCATGGTCTTATAGCGGCAAAAAATATCTTTAATCGTGCGGGCCATCACGTGGTGGATGCCGGGCATGCCGTTGGCCGACGGGGGGCCCTCGAAGAATACGAACGTGGGACAGCCTTCGCGCGTGGCGACACTTTTTTCAAAGAGGCCTTCGTCGGTCCATGTCTTCAGCATGTCATTATTGATTTCCGGCAATGACAGGCCGTTGTATTCTGTGAATTTCTTCATAAACGAAGTGCGGTTATAGCTTATGATATGAGATTTATTATCTGTAACAGAGTTGATAGGCGGCAGATATCGTGACCGGCGTCTGTATCACTTAATCAACAAGGGAGTGTGTCAGCCCGCAAGCTGTCACACTCCCTTGTAAGACATAGTGCGCTGAGAAAAAGCGGCGGTTGATTATTCGGCTGCAGCGGGAGCCTCTTCAGCAGCGGGAGCCTCAGCGGCTGCGGCGGCTGCTTCAGCTTCAGCCTTGGCTGCGGCGAGCTCTGCCTTCTTCTTAGCGACTGCCTCGGCCTTGGCCTTGTTCTTGGCTTCCTCAGCCTCGAACCGCTCTTTGGCAGCAAGCTGCTTGCGGTCGGCCATGTCGGCTTTCAGTGAGTCGATCTTTGCTTGCTTCTTCTGCTTCCAGGCGTTGAAACGGCGTTCGGCTTCAGCTTCGTCGAAAGCGCCCTTCTTTACGCCGCCCTGAAGGTGCTTCATCAGCAGTACTCCTTCATTTGACAGAATTGTGCGTACTGTATCGGTGGGTTCTGCACCGACGTTGATCCAATACAAGGCCCGCTCGAAGTTAAGAGTAATTGTAGCAGGATTAGTGTTCGGATTATAAGAACCTATCCTTTCAATGAATCT
>CAJJQT010000309.1 GCA_905193995.1 uncultured Porphyromonadaceae bacterium
CTACGGCCGCTTCGGCTTCGCCACTGCGTTCTACGTCGACGAACAGCGGTTCACCTCGGTGCATTCGTTCATCATGCCCGACGAATACGTGCCCATCGAGCCCATTTTCGAGACACTCGAGGCCCTCGAGAAGCTCCCAGGCTGCTGCGTGCGCCATACCGGTGAGGATTTCCGCCGCATCATGCGCGATCTCGAGATCGACGGAGGCAAGGTAGTGGCTGTCGAAGGTCCCGAAGGGTCGAAGGCGATGGCTTTCGCCCGTACCGGCGACCTTGTCACGGTGCGCGCCCTGCCGTCGACCGACACTGTGGCCGCCGAAGCAGCCCTGGCCGTACTGCGCTCGGAAGTCGGCGAGAGACCGATGGCCGTGTGGGCCGATCCGGCCGACAAGGTCGACCGTCTGCGTGCACGCGGCATGGTCCGCATCATCGACGCCTCCGCAGTGCTTGCGGCCGTGGCGGCCGCACACCCGAAAATCAGCATGGCGATCCGCGTCCACGACCCCATGGTCGAAGCCAACAACGCCGTGTTCGTGCTCAGCCACGGCGAATGCCGCGCCGTGCCCTACGACGGCTTCCGCAAGAAGCCCGACCTCGACGTGCGCATCGACGTACTGGCCATGATCCTGTTCAGCGCCCCGTCGGTCGCCTCGGTCTTCGACCTGCCCGGCACGCGTCCGGCCATGCATCTGATGCTCGACTGAGCATTACGCATTTCGCATTCCGCATTCCGCATTTCGCATTACAGTTGTATGTTGACCTTCAGCCGGCCTTCCTCGAGGGCGCGGGTGTAGAGCTGGCGCGAGACGGCCTCGTCGAAGGCCTGGCGGCGCGCGTTGAGCAGCCGCCCTACTATCATGTCGCGCGCGATATCAAACGGCATCGGGCTGCCCGACGGCAGATACTCGGTCACATACAGCAGATAGGTATAGCTGCCAGCTGACGTATCGAGGCGGCGGTTGCGCGCCAGCCATGCGTCGGGATCGGCGCCGAAGTCGACGGGGATGCGCGTCTCGACCTGCTCCCAGTCTACCCATCGGTCGCGGAAATAATCGTAGTGGATCGCCGACTTAAGCACCTCCTTTTCGAGCCGGTCGATGTCGGCGGTATCGTTCGATGCATAGAGGCGGCGCAGCGCGCGCAGATTCGCCGCGTCGTCGGGCACTTTGAGGTAGGTGCCCTTGATCAGAGGCCGTTCGAGCCGAAATTCGCGGCTGTGGGCCTCGTAGTACGCGCGTATCGTGTCCTCGGGGATTGAGTCGGACTGCGAGGCATACAGCCGCCGACGGTATTCGAGCAGGATCAGGCGGTCGCGGTACTCGCGCGTGAGCCGGTCGATCTCCGTCATGTCGATCTCTTCCGACGCGATTTCCGACACGAGGTGGGCGTCGATCCAGTCCCTGACATACACCTTGACATAATTGGCCGAATCCTCAGGCGAAAGGCCTGCCGGAAGTGCCTTCTGAAGCTCTCCGGCGGTCAGGACCGTATTCCCCACCCTTACGAGTACGTCGGGCTGATCGGCCGCGCCGCCGGCGGTTTTGTCAGGCGTGCAGCCGGCCGCGGCCCAGAGCATGACAAAAGCGCAACCCGCCCCTGACAGTCGGCGTACGAATGCAGGACAGCGGGTTGCGCGCATGGTTTTTACGGATGAGAGGAAACTGATGCCGCTCAGCGGGCCTGATCGAGCACCTTGTTGTTGATCTTCACTTTGTAGCGCCGGTGCAGGTCCTCGACCCACTGACGCTCGAGCTCGGCCTGAAAGTCGGCCACGATGGCGCCGCGGATGTCGGCGGCCTCCTCGGGCTGGTCGATGACGCGGCCGCGGAAAGCGGCGTACGACGGCCACCGCGCGTTGTCGGTCGACGGCTTCTCGCCACCGAAAGCCAGGAAGTCGGTGATGGCGTTCTCGCCCTTGGCGGCGATGACGCGCTCGATCTTCACGTCGCGACCGAACTTATCGCGCATTTCCTTGACGAAATCGGTCGGAGCGATATCCTGCGGCAGAGACGAGGCATAATTAACGGCTTCGCCCAGTATCGAGTCGTTGTTGGCGAAAATGATGTACGACTTGAAGCGGGGCGCGTCCCACTTGTATTTGTCGCGGTTGCGGCGGAAGAAGTCCTCAAGCTGCTCCTTGTCCTCGGCGGCACGCTTCCATACGTTGCGGTTCGAGATTTCGAACAGCAGGATGCCGTCGCGGTATTCGTTGACGAGGTTACGGTAGTCGGGATTGTCCTGAGCAAGGTCTTCGCGGGCCTGGTCCAGGGTCTTGTCGGCCATCAGCTGCAGAGCGCCGTAGTGGATATAGTCCATCACGTTGTC
>CAJJQT010000310.1 GCA_905193995.1 uncultured Porphyromonadaceae bacterium
ACTGGTTTGGCGCCACCTCGTTGTGGCGGGTCTTGACGGGAATGCCGAGCTTGTGGGCCTCGATTTCGAGATCGAGCATGAAAGCCTCGACGCGCGAGGGTATCGATCCGAAATAATGGTCTTCGAGCTGCTGGTTCTTGGCGCTTTCGTGGCCCATGAGCGTGCGGCCGGTAAGCACCAGGTCGGGACGTGCCGAATAAAGTGCCTCGTCGACGAGGAAGTACTCCTGCTCCCAGCCGAGATACGACCGGACATGTTTGACTTCGGGATCGAAGAACCGCGCTACCTTTGTGGCGGCTACGTCGACGGCGTTGAGAGCACGCAGCAGCGGAGTTTTATAGTCGAGACTCTCGCCTGTGTATGATATGAAGATGGTGGGGATGCAGAGAGTGCCGTCGAGGATGAAGGCAGGCGAGGAAATGTCCCAGGCCGAGTAGCCGCGGGCCTCGAAGGTGTTGCGGATGCCGCCGTTGGGGAACGACGAGGCGTCGGGTTCCTGCTGTACAAGCAGCTTGCCGGAGAATTCCTCGACTACGCCGCCCTTGCCGTCGTGCTCGATGAAGGCGTCGTGCTTCTCGGCCGTACCGTCGGTGAGCGGATGAAACCAGTGGGTGTAGTGGCGCGCGCCGTTGTCTATGGCCCATCGCTTCATGCCGTCGGCAACGCTGTCGGCCAGTTCGCGGCTGATCGGTTTCTTTTCCCCGATGGCAGTGATGAGTTTGTCATAAGTGTCCTTGGGCAAGTACTCGAACATGGTCTTGCGGTTGAACACAGCTTTGGCATAGTAGGTCTGCGGGCGTTCGTCGGGGATTGCGACGTTGACAGCCTTGCGGTCGAAGGCCTCTTCTACGACCTTAAATCTCAAAGAAGTTGACATAGCGATTGTGAAAGTACAGTATAATATATGTTCAATTTCGAAATAGGAGTATGGGGCCTCGCCTGTGCGGCGCCTGTGTTTCGGCGCCCTGGCGAAGTCGGGGAATCTGCGTGAGTGAGCATAGATTTATAATGAAAATCGCGTCACAGCCACTGTGCCGACGGATATCGGCCTGCATGGCGTGTGACGCGTATTGTGTATAAGCAACCTTGTTTCCATTGGAAATTATTCGCTGCAAAGTTACGAATTTTGTAATCGTGCTGCAATAATTTTCCAATAAAAATTTAGCGCTTATTTCACATCTTCGAGAATGTAGAGTGCGCGGGGCGCGAAGGTCATTGTCGGTTCGACGGTTATAACCTCGTCGGTCAGTACGTCGCGCATTTTCGAGCCGAATGGCAGCACTTCGGCGGTCTGGTCCATGGCGACGGTGAGTTCGCCGTCGGTGCCGTTCATGATCACCACGACGCGTCGGTCGCCGTGCTTACGTTCGTAGGTGTAGAGGCCGCTGTCGGGGGCGAAATGCTTCAGACTGCCCTTGCTGATGGCGTCGTTGCCGCGGCGGTAGTGCAGGATCTTCGACATGAAGTCGTACGCTTCGTTCTGCTGTTCGCTGCGCCCCTCTCGTGAGAATACCGAAGCTGTGTCGCCGGGGAAACCGCCGGGCATGTCGAGCCGTATGTATCCGTCGCCATCGGCTTTCGAGCCGTGCATAAGGATTTCGGTGCCGTAGTAGATCTGCGGAATACCGCGCGATGTGAGCAGGAATGCAACGGCCTGTTTCCACCAGCCCAGGTCGTCGGGAATCTCGAGCAGGAAACGGTCGGTGTCGTGGTTGTCGAGAAATGTCATGATGTGCGACGGGTCGGGAAACAGATAGTCAAGCGCCAGATGGTCATAAATTTTGTTCAGGCCACCACGGTTCGTAGTCGGCTGCGAGAATGCTTCGCGAGAGTTGACGCAGAATGCGAAATCCATGACTGTGGGCAGCTGAGTGTTTTTACCATGACTGACATATGAATTTTTCTGCCAGAAGGCTTCCGCGCCCTCGCTGTTGTACCAGCATTCGCCTACAATGTTGTATCCGGGATATTCTTTCTCGACAGCCATCAGCCAGCGTGCCATGCCATCGAGATCGGCGTAGGGGTGGGTGTCCATACGGATGCCGTCGATTCCCGATTCTTCGATCCACCAGATCGAATTCTGGATAAGATATGTCATCAAGTGCGGGTTGCGCTGGTTGAGATCAGGCATGGAGGGGACAAACCAGCCGTCGACTGCCTTCTTACGGTCGTATTCGCTGGCGTAGGGGTCGAATATTGTGGTAAGCCGGTGGTTTGTCTGCACATATTCGTCGGGGAAGTTGATCCAGTCATTCGACGGCTTGTCAGAGAGCCACGGATGCTCAACGCCGCAGTGGTTGAAGATCATATCCAT
>CAJJQT010000311.1 GCA_905193995.1 uncultured Porphyromonadaceae bacterium
AAGAATGTATATTCCGTCTGGGATTATCTTTCAGAAGATGGCAAGTGGCATTGGCGGCATCCTCCATTCCGGCATATATTCTTTGGCAACATATGTATTCCATTTATATCACCTATGCTTCCGCCTGTGTTTTCGCAATAGTAGCATTGTTTTCAGCAATCTATTTCTTCACTACAGATTCTTTCTGGAATTCATTAAAAAGGAAATATTTAAAACCAACAATTTATGTTACAGCCATAGCATTCGGACTTCTCCATCTCATAGCTTTCTCTAATTATGATTATACCCTTATTCCATATATGCTATGCGTTATCAGCGTCCCGTTTTTCGGCGGATGTGCAATAACATATTACCGGGTAAATCTTGGCTTTTGGTGGGGTGTGGGGCTGCATATATTTAATAATGTCCCGGCAATAGTTGTAATGTTATCAATTTAAGGCAAGGCCCTCATTGCTTCTGACCCTTTGCGGGCTGACCCCTATTTTCGGCTCGAGGTATGAATGCGGGGGCGCCTTCACTCCATTCTTTTTGAGCAGTAAAAAAATCGCAGCTGAGTGAAATTAATCAGCTGCGATTTTCGCTTTGTTGCCTTGGAAGGATTCGAACCCTCACAGGCGGAACCAGAATCCGACGTGCTACCATTACACCACAAGGCAAAGTTCGAAAGCGTTGTTTTGCTTTTGCGCTGCAAAGGTACGGACAATTTTTGAACTGGCAAATTTTTTTGAGCTTTTTTTGAAAAAATCTTCATTTTTGGCCTCAGAATAGGGTTCTGACATGATTTTACCTTGAGATTGCCGAAAATCTGCGGGGAAATTCGTAACTTTGCCGCAAAATATTCACTGATGATCTTAAGGTCGCATCTGCTTAGGTTATTTCTGATGTCGCTACTGCTTGCAATGGCCGTACCGACTGTCGGCGCGCAGGAACAGTTCACGCGCGGCATCGAGCAGATATCGTTCGTACCGAAGGGGCAGTGGATCTCGGGCGTCAGTGTCAGTTACTCGCAGTCGAACCAGGACCACTATCAGTTTCTGGTATTCGAGAACATCTCGGGCGACACGTATACCTTCAAGGTGAGCCCGATGCTGCTGTTCACGTTCAAGGACAACCTTGCGGCCGGCGGCCGCTTCTCGTACCAGCGCCAGCGCGTGCGCCTGTCGACGGCCGACGTGATCCTGGGCTCTGACACGGAGTACAATCTCGACCATCTGTATTCGATTTCGCACAGCTACCATGGGGTAGGGGTGTTCCGCCAATATCTGTCGCTGGGCAATACGACCCGCTTCGGTATTTTCAACGAAGTGCAGCTCGAGCTCGGCGGAGGGCAGTCGAAACTGGTAAGCGGATCGGGCGAGGATCTCACAGGCACTTATGAGCGGAATTTCATGCTCAATGTGGGTGTGGCTCCGGGTCTGATCGTGTTCCTGAACAATTATTCGGCCCTGGAGGTGAATGTCGGCGTGCTGGGCTTCCAGTACCGTAAGACGCGCTCGACGACCGATCAGATATACGTGGCCAACCGCAGTACGTCGGCGGCCAACTTCCGCGTGAACCTCTTTTCGATCACTTTCGGAGTGACATTCTATATATGACGGGACGGATTATGACACTGGCTATGGCGATGCTGCTGACCGTTTTTTCGGCTCAGTCGCAGCGCGTCGTACGCAAGTCGGAGGCGCCGGTCGATTCGGCGCGCTACGAAAAAGTGATCGTCGACGGCGATACAGTCGATGTTGTGATTCCGGAGCGTAATTTCGGACGGTACGACCGCGGCCTCTACAATTACCTTTTCATCCCGAAGGGAAAGTGGGCCTTCGGCCTGACAGCGTCGTACGGGTCGCTCAGTACCGATGACTCGCAGATACTGTCGCTTGTCGAAAATGTCGACTTCAAGGGCAAAATCTATTCGATAAAACCTTTCCTGTCGTATTTCATCCGCAACAACCAGTCGATCGGCATCCGTTTCAACTATTCACGCGGTATAGGCGATCTGAGCAACCTTTCCGTCGATTTTGACGATGACCTGAATTTCGATCTGCGCGACGTGAGCTACTATACGATGAGCTATTCGACGTCGGTTTTTTACCGCAACTATATAGGTCTGAACCGCAGCAACCGGTTCGGGGTATTCAATGAGGTCGACATAACCGTCGGAAGCGGCTCGACCCGTTTCAAGCGGATGTATGACGGCAAGCCCCGCGACACCAAGACTACCATAACGCAGGGAAGCATTAATTTCAGCCCCGGTGTGGCTGTGTTCATACAGGAATTCATGGCATTCAATGTGTCGTTCGGA
>CAJJQT010000312.1 GCA_905193995.1 uncultured Porphyromonadaceae bacterium
CTGACGGGTTATCGCGGTCGTCGGTGGTGGGATTCCTGAGTTGTCGGGCCCCTGTGACCGAAGTGTCGCTGCCTTTGGCGAATCGGTCGGGCATAATCAGGTAGAGTACGTCGGATGAGTCGAAGCCGCGGTGTTCGCTGTCGGCAATTTCGCGCTTCTTAAGCTCATATCGGTATGTCTCCTTTTTCTTGCCAAGTTTAAAGTTGAACTCGAGGTTTCCGGGCTTTGCTTCCTTGCTTACATTGAGATATACGAACAGGTAGTTCGGGCTGTCAAGCCTTACGATGCTGTCAACGCTCACACCCGGATAGTCGAGTGCGACTTCGGCGAATCTTATATCGGACCCGTAGAACATAAGCTGGAGCGACGGATTTTCCATGCCTGCCCACCAGTGTGGCGGATCGACGCGGTCGACTAACGATTTTGCCGATGCTCCTGTGAGCCCGGCACCGAGCAGTGCGAGTGACATTGTCAGAATTCTGAAAAATTTCATGGTTGATAACTGAATAATTTACTGCGCAAAAATACGAATTATTGCGCAGTTATGCAAAGCGAAGCAGCTATAAGGGCAAAAAAACAGCAGACCTGAGGCCTGCTTGAGCTCGGTGGAGAGAATACAGGCCTAAAGTTGGGCCAGTACTTCGCGTCGCAGGGCGGCATCGTCGCAGAATATGCCGTTGTACTCAACCGTCACAGTCGAAGCATCCTGTTTCTCGACACCGCGCATCTTCATGCACAGGTGTTCTGCCTCGCATTTCACGATGACACCGCGGGCGCTGAGCGTACGGAGCACTATATCGCAGATCTCACGGGTCAGACGTTCCTGAACCTGGAGCTTGCGTGCGCATATGTTTACCACTCGCGCGAGCTTGCTCAGACCCACGATTGAATCGCCGGGGATATAGGCAACCGATACCTTGCCGAAGAAAGGCAGTACATGATGTTCGCAGAGGGAATAGAATTCGATATCACGCACGATCACGACCTGCGAACCTTCGTGTCTGAAAATGGCCGACTGCATTACCCGGTCGGCGTCGGAACGATAGCCCGATGTGAGGTAATACAGAGCCTTAGCCGAACGCATCGGCGTCTTGACAAGTCCATCGCGGTCGGTGTCGTCGCCGAGCAGAGTGATGATATCCTGCATGCGCTCGGCGATCATACCGATGCGTTGCTCGTCTGTGAGTTTTTCGACTTCCTTGATGTTCAATTTATTGTCTGTTGAAGTTTGAACTGACACTTTAGTTATGGTTTATGCGGTCGCGAACGACGCGGAGCTGTGAACTGTAGCCCGGGAAGGCAGCGCGGATAGCCTGCATGGCGGCCTCGGCTTCGGAGCGGGTCTTGAAATCGCCTACTTTCACCCGCCAGTAGGGCGAGTTGAACTGGATGTAGGCGTTCAGTTCGGGAAAACGGCTGATGATCATGTTGCGCCGGGCCTGGGCAGTCTGCTTGGCCGTGCGCACATCGTTGTCGTCGAAAACAAGCACGCGGTATCCGACTCGAGTTGTTGCGTGAGTTGACGTCGCGGAACCCGAATCGCTGTCCTGGCCCGACTGATCGCCGGATTGGGTGACAGGCGCGAGACGCAGCAGCAGTCCGTCGGGGCAGATCACCTGTATGCGGTCGCCCTCGCCGATATGCGCTACTATGGTAGTGTCGGCTGCGGGTTCGGCGGTCTGGGCGGCTGCGGATCCGGCCGCGAGCAGCATTGCCAAAAGGATGTGGTGCTTGATTTTCATAGAAATTTGAAAAAGTGCGGCTGCTGTTGAGGCAGCCGCACATATGAGAGTTCGTTTATAATCAGAAAGCGTTGACAATGCCCATGAAGTCGGCGCACTTGAGCGAGGCACCGCCGATGAGGCCGCCGTCGACGTCGGGCTTTGCGAAGAGTTCGGCTGCGTTCGAGGGCTTGCATGAGCCGCCGTAAAGGATCGAAGTGTTTTCGGCTACTTCATTGCCGTACTTGGCGGCGATGGTGGCGCGGATGTGTGCGTGCATGTCTTCGGCCTGGTCGGCTGTGGCTGTCTTGCCGGTGCCGATAGCCCAGACGGGCTCATATGCGAGGATGATCTTCGAGAAATCTTCGGCGCTGAGGTGGAACAGAGCGTCTTCGATCTGCTTCTTCACGACGTCGTTGTATGTACCGTTTTCACGCTCCTCAAGAACTTCGCCGATGCAGAAGATCGGGGTAAGTCCGTTGGCGAGAGCGAGGGCGAGCTTTTCGCGGAGGATCTCGGAAGTCTCGCCATAGTACTGGCGACGCTCCGAGTGGCCGAGGATCACGTATTTGCAA
>CAJJQT010000313.1 GCA_905193995.1 uncultured Porphyromonadaceae bacterium
TGAATCAGCAAGCTGAAGCAGGTGTTCCAGAAGAGCAGGCGCTCAAGAAGCTCGCGGATGTCTTGGGCATCAGCTATCCCAAGCTCGAGAAGTAGGATTCTGGAGCGGTTCTCTATAGGTGAGGTCGTTTGTTGTCTATGGTCGATAGAGGGTTTCCGATGGTCACGGTCATCGGGGCAGGGCTCGCCGGTTGCGAGGCCGCTTTGCAGCTCGCCTTGCGCGGTGTGCCCGTACGTCTGGTCGAAATGCGCCCCGAGCATCCCACGCCCGTACACAAGACGGGCAACGTCGCCGAGCTCGTCTGTTCGAACTCCCTCAAGAGCGTCGACCCCGAGACGGCGGCAGGATCGCTCAAGTACGAGCTCTCCGCGCTTGGATCCAGACTCCTTGCCTGCGCCTTTGATACGCGCGTGGCCGCAGGCGGTGCGCTCGCAGTCGATCGCGACGAGTTCTCCGCTGCCGTGCAGCGCCTGATCGACGCATCGCCCGACATCACATGGGCCAATGTGCAGGCGCTTCAGGAAAAAGGCCTCGCCAGAATCTACAGCCGGGAAATCTCGCGTTTTTCCGCTCCCGAAGGCTGCACAGGCCTGTATTCCTTTCCCCTCCCTACTCTCTCTGATGCCCAGCAGCAGGCCCTGAGTGAGATACATGGCTCGATGCTTGAAAAAAACGTGACACTGCTCCACGGCGTCACATCGTCCGGCAAAACCGAGATATACATCCATCTGATCGACTATGTGCTTCGCCAGCGGCGCCAGGTACTGATGCTCGTTCCCGAGATAGCGCTCACCACGCAGCTCACGCGACGCCTCCAGCGCGTATTCGGCAGCCGGGTCAGGATCTACCATTCGAAATTCAGCGACAACGAACGCGTCGACATCTGGCGCGACATGCTCTCCGACCACGAGCCGTGTGTAGTCATAGGCGCACGCTCGGCAGTATTTCTTCCATTCTCGTCGCTCGGACTCGTAATAGTCGACGAGGAACACGACCCAAGCTACAAACAGACCGAACCTGCGCCACGCTACAATGGCCGCGACACCGCCATCGTACTCGCTTCACTTCACGGCGCCAAGACACTGCTCGGAAGCGCCACGCCATCTGTCGAGACATATTACAAAGCCACCGAAGGAGGCAAATACGGGTTGGTGACACTTTCAAAGCGTTTCGGCAACGCACGTCTGCCCCAGATACAGATCATGGACCTGCGCAAGGAACGCCTCAAGGGCAACGTCGACACAGTCATTGCCAAGCCGCTGATCGCACAGATCCGGGCACGCATAGCCGACGGCAAGCAGGCCATTCTGTTCCACAACCGCCGCGGCTTCTCGCCGCGCGCCAGATGCCGCATGTGCCAGTTCTCACCGAAGTGCGACTTCTGCGACGTGTCGCTCACTTACCACAAGCGCACAAACACACTCGAATGTCACTACTGCGGCGCAGTCTATCCCGTTCCGAAAATATGCCCGGCTTGCCACGAACCGACCATAGAGATCGAGGGTTTCGGCACAGAGCGCATCGAGGACAGCGTAGCCGAAATATTTCCGGAAGCAAAAGTGCTGCGCATGGATCTTGACACAACCCGCAACAAAGATTCTTACGCCTCGATAATTGACGATTTTTCCCAGCACAAGGCCGATATACTGGTAGGCACACAGATGGTGACCAAGGGCCTTGACTTCGCCAACGTAGGCATCGTGGGGGTTATCAACGCCGACAATATCCTGAATTTCCCGGATTTCCGGTCATCGGAAAGAGCCTTCAACATGCTCGAGCAAGTTGCCGGCCGCGCGGGACGCGGCGACGGCACCCCCGGTACTGTGGTCATACAGACCTATACTCCCAAGCATCCTGTCATAGGTTTTGTAGAGGCTCACGATTACATCGGATTCTTCAATTGGGAGATAGAGCAGCGCCGCAAAATGCTCTATCCGCCCGCGGCGCGCATAGTCAACATATTCCTCAGGCACCGCGACCGTGGCACCGTCGAGCGCTTCGCGCGGGACTACGCCGCCAAGCTCAGGACTCTTCTCGGGTCGAGAGTAAACGGTCCGGTCGAACCGGCGGTCGAGCGAGTGGCGTCGATGTACATCCGACAGATCATGCTCCGTATCGAGACGGGCGCTTCCATTGCGAAAGTCAAGCAAGTGCTCCGCGACGTATATCTGGATTTCAACTCAGCCCCTGTCAAGAGCGGAGTCACGGTTCACTATGATGTCGATCCCGTCTAATCTCCGCTATAGGCCGATTCTATCAGAATCGAGGGGTTATT
>CAJJQT010000314.1 GCA_905193995.1 uncultured Porphyromonadaceae bacterium
TGCCGGGGCAAGGCGCTGCGGTCGCGCTGGGGGCTACTCCTCTTCCAGCGTGATGCGGTCGATACGGGCGGCCAGGTCGTGGCCACGCTCGTAGAACTGGAGGTTCTGGTTGTGGGCGAAGTAGCGGTCGCAGCCGTGGTCGTTGATGAAGGCCATGCCGGCGCGGCTCACGGACAAGTCGGTCACCAGCATGAGCATCTCCTGGCCCTCGCCGAAGGCCTCTTCCACGAACTTGAACACGTTGTCCAAGGCGTCTGCCGCCGTATCGATGGCCGCATCCAGCTCGTCGAGTCGCTCGTTGAAGCGCTCGCGCAGCAGGTTGGTCAGAATGGTCCAGTATTCCTCCCAGCGGTCGGATTCGCCGATGACGATGCCGGAGGCTAAAGCCTTGCGGGCACGCTGGCGCGAGCCCATATCGAAAGGAATAGGATCGGATAGATCTATGACGCTCGACACGAGCGACGCAGAGATGCATCCCCCGTTACGGACCATAGCATAGATATCCTCCTGAGCGGGCTGGCGGGAATAGATATACGGAATGGCCTTATAGATAAGCCGGCGCACGCCGACTTCACGCATCGCATGAGGGAACGCGTCGAAGATCGCCAGCATGTCGAGCGCGTCGCAGCGGCGGTGAGGCAAGAGCCAGCCGCCGAAGGTCAGACCCTGATGGGAATACAGAGTGGATCCGCTGCGACAGGCAGGCAGGAGGGCCAGCAGGCGGCCGCGGCCGTCATAGGCCATCAGCGAATAATCGTCGAAGCGGTCGCTGTGGTAATCCATGTACGCGCGGTAAAAAAGGAAAGTGGCGTTGCGGCTGTCGGCCACAAAGGCATCCCAGACTTCGCGGTCGGTGGCGGGATCGTAGCGGCGGATGGTGATCATGGCCGGTGATTAAAGCGCGTCGTTGCCGATGAGACCTTCCAGGGCGGCGCGGTGACGCAGATAATCCTTGGAGGCAAGATAAGTGTCAATGACGTCGGCGTGCGCGACGCGGTGGGCGTCGGAGCCGAGGTAGCCTACAAGTTTCTTTTCGATGAGCATCTCGGCTATGCGCTTCTCCTGCTTGCCGTAGTATCCGGCGAGACTGAGCAGATTGACCTGAAACATGACGCCGGTGTTGCGCAACGCCTCGTAGCGGTCCTTGCGGGAATAATAGTAGGAGTAACGCTCGGGATGGACGAGTATGGGCCGATAGCCCTTGACCTGAAGGTCAAAGATAAGCTGGTCGAGATTCCACGGCTCCTGCATGAATGAATTTTCAATCAGCAGCACATTGCCCGGGAGCGTCATCAGGTCGCCGGCTTCGAGATGCTCCATAAACAGATCGTCGATACGGTATTCGGCTGAGTTGCCGAGTTTCACAGTATTGCCACGGCTATCAAGCGCCTGCTGAAGTTCGGCACGCGCAGCGCCTACGGTCTCGACAGTATTCGGGAATGTACCGTAAGTGACATGGGGCGAGGCAAAGATGCGCTCAATGCCCCACTGCTGCATACGCCCGACCATCTCGACCGACGTCTCTACATCGGGCGAGCCGTCGTCGATGCCGGGCAGGACATGGCAGTGTATATCGGTGGAAAACCACAGCTTCTCAGGCTTGCTTTTCTTATGAAAAAAATCAAACATCGCGGAAATTTTCTACAAAGATACGCAAAAATTTCCATCCGCGAAAGAGTCAGCGCATCTTAAGCATACCTGCCGCCGCACGGCGCAGGGTATTGCCGGTGTCGTCGTAGCGGTATTCCCAGTACATGATGCCTCTGAGGCCTTTTTCCTTGATATAATCGCGCTTGTATGTGATAGAACGGGCGTTCTCGTACCCGAGCACCACAGCGCCTGTAGCGTCAGTGATATAGGGCACCTTGGCTACATCATCCCAGCGGTCCGTACATCCCGGGCGGACAGTGATGCCGCTGTACGGTTCGCTGTATTTGTAGACTCCGCTACCGCGGCCATAGAAAGGCACCCCGAGCACCAGCTTTTCGGCAGGCACCCCGGCGCCGAGATGCTTGTCGACGCTCTCCGCTGCAGTCATGTGACCGGCGAGGGTTGACGAACGGTAGAGAGGCGCATGATGCCGGGGAGGCTCGGCCAGATCGTAGGCCATTATGCTGACATAATCGACGTAAGGCAACAACTCTTTGAACCGCAGCCCGAGGCCGGTAGCGTCTGAGGCCAGCGTCAACAGCTCCCCATCCCTGAGCACATCGCGGATTTCCCTGAGAAGCAGCACGAAGTTGGCGGGATCGTCGGG
>CAJJQT010000315.1 GCA_905193995.1 uncultured Porphyromonadaceae bacterium
GGAAGAGACGGCCCTGCGCGTGAAGCCCAAGCTGATAGTGGGCGGCGCAAGCGCCTACTCGCGCGAGTGGGACTATGCGCGCATGCGCGCCATAGCCGACGCCGTCGGCGCCATACTGATGATCGACATGGCCCATCCGGCAGGCCTTATCGCCGCCGGGCTGCTCGACAATCCTCTGAAATATGCGCACATCGTCACGTCCACGACCCACAAGACCCTGCGCGGACCGCGCGGGGGCATCATACTGATGGGCAAGGACTTCGAGAATCCGTGGGGCAAGACGACGCCCAAGGGGCAGGTGAAGATGATGTCGGCGCTGCTGGACTCGGCCGTGTTCCCCGGCGTGCAGGGCGGTCCGCTCGAGCATGTGATCGCCGGCAAGGCAGTGGCCTTCGGCGAGGCGCTGGATCCGTCGTTCAAGGTATACCAGGAGCAGGTGCGCTCCAATGCGCGCGCAATGGCCGCCGCGCTGCTCGACAAGGGGTACGACGTGGTATCGGGCGGAACGGACAACCACTGCATACTTGTCGACCTGCGGTCGAAATTCCCCGATCTGACCGGCAAGGTTGCCGAGAAGGTGCTCGTCGACGCCGACATAACGGCCAACAAGAATATGGTGCCGTTTGACTCGCGCTCGCCGTTCCAGACTTCGGGCATCCGCCTTGGTACGCCGGCCATCACCACCCGCGGCGCCAAGGAGCCGATGATGGGCGAGATCGTCGAGCTGATCGACTGCGTGCTTGCCGTGCCGGAGGATCAGTCCAACATCGAGCGCGTGCGTGCCAAGGTCAACGCCATGATGACGGAATATCCCATTTTCGCCTGGTAAATGACGGATAAGAGGAAAATCACCTTTATAACAGTAGCTGCAGGCAGCGGAAGCCGATTCGGCGGTCCGCTGCCCAAGCAGTTCTGTCAGATCGAGGGGCGCCCGGTCGTGATGCGTGCAATCGACAGCCTGCGGGCCGCGTTGCCCGAAGCCGAGCACATCATAGTGGTGTCGGCCGATCAGACGGAGCGGTGGAACTACCTGTGCAATCTGCACCATTTCGACTCGCCCAGGGTAGTGACCGGTGGCGCAACGCGCACGGAGTCGGTAGGCAACGCAGTCGCCACGCTCAGCCCGGGTCTTGACGACATAGTGATGGTGCATGACGGAGCGCGGCCATATCCGCCGCTCGGCATGATCAGGGCTCTTGCCGCCGCGTTCGATGACAATACCATAGACGGGGCGCTGCCTGCGGTGCCGGTCACCGATTCGATCCGGGATGTGAGCGGCCTGGTGTCCGAGGCCGTAGACCGGTCGCGACTGCGGGCCGTACAGACGCCGCAGGCCTTCAGGGCATCGCTCCTTGCCGAGGCTTACGCGCGGGCGGCCGCGGGCACGTTCACCGACGATGCGTCGGTGATGGAGGCCGCAGGATTCCGCAATTTCGTGCTTGTGGACGGCTCGGCCGTCAACATGAAGATTACCAATCCGGCCGACATAGCCATAGCCGAGGCTCTGCTGGCGTACGGCTCCGTATGATCTCTCTGAGGCAGAAAGATATAAAGTACGTAAAGGGTATAGGCCCCGCGCGGGCCGATCTGCTGGCGAAGCAGCTCGGCATCCGGTCGGTCTACGACCTGCTGCACCACTTCCCGACCAACTACATCGACCGAACGTCGATCTACAGCATCCGCGATCTGACCTCAGAGATCGGCTCCGTACAGCTGAAGGGTCGCTTCGTAGGCTTCAGCGTAGCGGGGGAGGGCGCCAAAATGCGTCTGGTCGGAGTATTCACTGACGGAACAGGCTCGCTCGAGGTAGTGTGGTTCCGGTCGATCAAGACCATCCGCCAGACGCTCAACACCACGACCGACTACATACTGTTCGGCAAGCCGACCGTGTTCAACGGGCACTGGTCGATGACCCATCCGGAGGTAGACACGAGCCAGAAGGCGATGGAACAGCTGGGCATGCGCGGGGTGTATCCGCTGACCGAGACGCTGCGCAACCGCAACATCACGTCGCGCAACTTCTTCCAGTGGATCGGCGGAGTGCTGGACACGCTGCCTCAGCTGCGCGAGACGCTGCCGCCGTCGACCATGGCGGCCCTGAACCTGATGCCGCTCGACCGCGCCATCCGCGAGCTACACCGGCCGACGTCGGCCGCCGAGCTTCAGAGGGCGCGCGAGCGCATGAAGTTCGAGGAGCTGTTCTACATCCAGACCGACATGCTGCGGCGCAACCGACGGCGCCGGCAGCA
>CAJJQT010000316.1 GCA_905193995.1 uncultured Porphyromonadaceae bacterium
TAATTGTCGTGGAGATAGCCCGTGAGCCGGTCGAGCCATTCTCCGCCCCGGTTGTACGCAGCCTCGGTGGCCGCGACGCCGAACGGGTTCACGTCGCACACCTCATTGATGTTGATGGCCTTGTCGATAGCCGCACGACGCGCCGGATCAGCCGCCACTATATTGGCTATCTGCAGCCCGGCTATGTTGAAAGCCTTGCTCGGCGACACGCACGACGCGCTTGCCCGGGCGTATTCCTCGCCGAGCGTCGCATAGGGCGTATATTCCCGGCCGCCGTAGACAAGCTCGCAATGAATTTCGTCGGATATCACGAACACGCCGTTTGCCAGGCATATGTCGCCGATGCGGCGCAGCTCGCCGGGCGTCCATACGCGGCCCGACGGGTTGTGCGGATTGCACAGAAGCAGGCAGGTCACGTCCGGGCGCCGCGCAAGCCGCTCGAGGCCTTCGAAATCGATGCTGTAGCTGCCGTCGGCCTTATTGTATAGGAGCCGGTTGTCGGCAAGCAGGCATCCGTTGTTGCGGATCGACGAAAAGAAGCAGTTGTAGGCCGGTGTCTGCACTATGACGCTCTCGCCCGGACGGCAGACGGCCTTGATAATCGCCGAAATGGCCGGAACTACCCCGGTCGTGTATATGACCGACCCGCGGTCGATGTGCCAGCCGTGGCGCCGCCCGAACCAGCGGTCGACGGCCTCGTAGTAGCTGCCGGGCACGGCCGTATAGCCGAACACTCCGTGTGCTACACGCCGTTCGATCGCTTCGACGATACACGGAGCCGTGCGGAAATCCATGTCGGCGACCCACATCGCAGTGACGCCCTCCGGAGTCGTGTCCCATTTATATGAGTTAGACCCGCGCCGGTCTATGACCCGGTCGAATTCCTGATCAGGCATTTTCGCGGGTGATGATGCGGCAGTCGGCCGGTGCCAGCACGTTCTCGTCGATGATTATCTTGCCGATCGAGTCGGCCTCGATGACGCCCGACTTCGGATTCTTCACGCTCGTGATCGCTCCGCGCACAGTCGCCGTAACCGTCGAATCCTCGAAGGCCAGATCACAGTCGGGTGCCATTTCGCAGTTCTCCATGATCAGATTATCGGCGTAGCAGAGCGGCTGCGTGCCCGAAATGCGGCAGTTGATCAGATGCAGATTCTTCGAATGCCAGCCCAGATACTCGCCCGTAAGGCGGCAGTCGATCAGCGTCACGTTCTCCGTCTCCCAGAACGCATCCTTGGAGTCGATCTCGGCGTTGCGGATCACCACGTTGCGGCAGTATTGGAAAGAATAGTTTCCCTGCTGGCGATAGCGCTCTATCTCTATGTCCTCGCAGTGCATGAATATATAGTCGGCATTGGCCACCTTGACATCGCGCATCACGATATTGCGGCAGCTCCACATCGTCTCCTGAGCGTCGGGAATACGCACGCGGTCCAGGCGCAGATTCCGCATCTCGCGGAACATCTTCGGCGCCTCCACCAGCGTATCGGTCATCTCCAGGTCCGACGAATACCACAGCGCGGCGCGGGCGCCCGGCGTGAACAGGCAGTGGTCTACGGCAAAGCCGCGCACATGCTAGAACGGGTATTTGCCCTCGAAGCGGCAGTTCACCGCCACGATGTCAGTGCAGCATTTGAGCGCGGATTCACCGGCATGGACCGTGACATTCTCAAGCCTGAGGCCGTGTGAGGCGAAAAGCGGACGTTCGCCTCCGACTTCTTCGTTTCTTATCTCTTTCATAGATCAATATATACTTATCGGAAACAGCGGCACCCGGGAGCATACGCGGCTCACACCGGGCCTACTTGTACATAAATCGTTTGATCGAACGCTTCGGTGTCTTGACGAATTCCTCAGCCATGATCTCGAAGTCGGCCACCTGCTCGTAAGGCGCCACAAGTTTGTTGAGCTCGCGCAAGTTCTGCCCCATGGCGGCCCGCAGGTCGGAGTCTGTCAGCTTTGCGGCGCGCACATCGTCGTCATCAGGATTGATCAGGGCCACCAGCTTGCCCCCGCGGTCCACGATCAGGCTCTCGCTTACATAAGGCATGTTGTTGAGCTTGGCCTCGATCTCCTCGGGATATATGTTCTGGCCATTGGCAGTCAGGATCATGGTTTTGTAGCGGCCGCGGATGAAGATAGTCCGTCCGAGCGGGCCGCCGATGTGGCCCATGTCGCCGGTATGCAGCCAGCCGTCCGCGTCGAGCGCGGCTTCGGTCGCCTCGGGGTTCTTATAGTAGCCGGC
>CAJJQT010000317.1 GCA_905193995.1 uncultured Porphyromonadaceae bacterium
GTTGGGATCATCCCAGCCGATGCGTGTCTTGACCGTTACGGGCAGGTTAACCGCCCTGACCACGGCCTCAGTGATCTCGAGCATCTTGGGGATGTTGCGCAGCATGCCGGCTCCGGCGCCCTTTCCGGCCACTTTCTTGACCGGGCAGCCGAAGTTGAGGTCGATAAAGTCGGGACCGGCCTCCTGAGCCATCAGAGCGGCGTCGACCATCGGGCCGGTCTCTCGGCCGTAGAGCTGGATCGCCGTCGGGCGCTCGTCGTCGAGCCGCAGCTTGCGCGTGGTGGCCTCGATGTTGCGGACAAGTGCGTCGGCACTGACGAATTCCGTATACGCCAGCGACGCGCCCATCTCGCGGCAGAGCTGCCTGAAAGGGGCGTCGGTGACATCCTCCATCGGAGCGAGCACCACGGGCCTGGGGCCTATGTCGACATTGCCGATCTTCATCTATCGTGAATTGATATGCAAAGGTACGAAGTTTCCCTGTAATAATACGAATCCGGATATACTGAAATGTTGGCCAAAAGGTCGACAGAGCCATAAAAAACGGTGTCACATGATCTTTCCGTAGCCGGGCTGCTCCTTGATGTAGCCGTGGCGGAAAGCGTAGAGGAGCTCGGCGAGCTCGTCGATCTGCGACTGGAGCTCGGCGCCCTTGTCGGTATCGCGCACGCGCATCCGTCGCTGCGAAAGCTCGATGACCTCGGTGGTGCCGACGATGTCGAGCCCGCGGATGATGGCGTCCTCAGCCGATGTGAACGGCTCGTGTTTTACGAGCTGGAAGCCTCGCGAGTGGAACACGAGGGTATAACCGGCCGTACCGGTCGTCGAATGATAGGCCCGGGCAAAGCCGCCGTCGATGACCATCAGGCGGCCGTCGGCGCGGATGGGCGGCTCGCCCTTGACGAGCCGCACGGGGACATGGCCGTTGATGATGTGGCGGTGCGGGCCGGTGGCGCCGAACTCGTCCATGATCATCTCGCAGACGGCGGGGTCGTTGCGCAGGGCATAGTAGTGGCCCTCGACCTCGCGGTGGGTCTCCTTGTCGGCGATGAACTGGCGCTCGAACGTGGCCATCTTGGACTTGTCGAACAGGGGCGAATCGGGTCCGGACCACAGATACCAGAAGAAGTCGCGGGCATACTGGCGGCGGTCGTCGGGCGAGTCGCTGTTGAACGCGGCGCGGATCGTAGAGCCGACGCGCGACATGAGCTCACGGCCTTTGACGCGCTTTCCGGCCACGGTGACCTCGCGGAAGGTGCCGTCGGCATTGAGCGGAATGGAGGCGTGGAACAGCAGGTTCGAGTTATAGACGCCGAACATCGAGCCGTGGCTGAGCAGGCACTGCATATGCCGCGCGAGCTTATCGCTGACCATGAACGAATGGCGAAGTTTGCCGACCAGCTCTCTCTCCTCGGGCGACAGATCATACGGATGGGCCGGGTCGACGGTGGGGAAGTTCATGTCCTTCATCGGATATTCGCGGCCGTCGACCTCGACAATACCTTTTCTGAAGTCGATCCGATGAAGAAGCTTGCGCGATTCCATGTTCCATTCGGGATGCCGGTCGATCAGAGCGGCCTCGAGCTTGAACTGAATGACGGTGATGGCCTTGTGCATCCGGGCTATCAGCATACGCGATTTGTCGGACATGACCTCGTTGCGGTCCTGGTCGTCGATACGGGGTTCGAAGCCTTCGCATGGATCGTTGCCGTAAGTCTCAAGCGCGAATGTAGCGAGCGGCAGCAGGTTAATGCCGTAGCCGTCCTCAAGCGTAGCCATGTTGGCGTAGCGCAGCGAGATACGCAGTACGGCGGCGATGCAGGTCTCGTTGCCGGCGGCTGCTCCCATCCACAGGGCGTCGTGGTTGCCCCACTGGAAATCGAACTTGCCGTAGTCGATCAGTGTGTCGAGAATGAGATGTGCGCCGGGCCCGCGGTCGAACACATCGCCGAGAATGTGCAGGCGGTCGATGCTGAGCCGCTGTATCACGTTGCACAATGCGATGATGAAGGCATCGGCACGCTCGGTCGATATTATCGTCTCGACGATGCGTGTGAAATACGGCTGCTTGTTGTCGTCCGACGATGACTCGTGAAGCAATTCCTCGATGATGTACGAAAATTCCGGAGGAAGAGCTTTTCGCACTTTCGAGCGCGTATACTTTGACGACACCGAGCGGGCAACCTTCACGAGGCGGTGGAGTGTGATGGTGTAGAAGTCGTAGAGGTCGCTGTCGTTCTC
>CAJJQT010000318.1 GCA_905193995.1 uncultured Porphyromonadaceae bacterium
AACGGCTTCGTGTTCGACTCGACCGACGAGCCCGTAGCGCTGCCGGTAGGCGAACTGGTAGCCGGATTCAGCGAAGGTCTGAAGCTGATGCAGCCCGGCGGCCGCTACCGCCTCGTGATCCCCGCCGACAAGGGCTACGGCCCCCGGGGCGTGGCCGGCCACATACCGGGCAACGCGGCGCTGGACTTCACCATCGACGTGAGCGCAATCAAACCGAATTAAAATAAACCAATACGACAACGATATGAAGAAAATCATCATGGGCGTCGCCGCAGTGGCCATGCTGGCCATGGGCGCCTGCTCGAAAGACAAAGCCGCCGGCGAGGCCGGCGAGGCCGCAGTAAGCAAGGAGTACACCGACTCGATCTCGCGCGTATACGGCGCCATGGTCGGCGGCTACGTGCTGAGCGACTTCAAGAACTTCAACGACGAACATCAGAACGACCAGACGCGCGAAGAAATGATCAAAGGCGTGCGCATGGCCTTCTCGCAGGGTGAATCCGAGGGCATGGCCATGGGCCTGCAGGTAGGCATGAAGATGATGCAGGAGATCAAGCAGCTCGAGGATATGGGCGTGCCCGTCGACCGCAACCTGGTGCTGTCGAACTTCATCGAGGCCTTCAAGGCCGACACGGTCGACATGCACCACCTTCGCGAGCTGAGCAACTCGTTCAGCACCGCCATGGCACAGGCCAGCGAAATGCAGCACAAAAAGGAGATGGCCGAGCGCGCCAACTCGCCTGAGGCCCAGCAGAACGCCATCAGCGGCAAGGCATTCCTCGACAAGAAGCGCACCGAAGAGGGAGTACAGGCCACCGCGAGCGGCCTGCTCTACAAGATCGACGTGGCCGGCGACACCACCGGCATCGCCGCCAACGCACCGCTGGATGTGATCTACAAGGGCATGCTGATCGACGGCACCGTATTCGACCAGTCGGCCGAGCCCGTGAAAATGGCGCCTGCGGGCGTTATCCCCGGCTTCGGCGAAGGCATGAAGCTGATCGGCAAGGGTGGCAAGGGCACGCTCTACATCCCGGCCGAGCTCGCCTACGGCGTGGAGGCTCCGGATGTAATCGGCCCCAACCAGACCCTCGTGTTCGAGATCGAGGTCGGAGAATAATCCCCGCGGGCTAAAATAGCTAAGTTAGCTAAAATAGCTATTATAGCTAAATTATCTACAACAGCCCGCAAAGCGGGCAAGGTTAGTTAAAAATTCTTAACTAATCACTTGCGGTGTTAAAAATCACCGCCGTGTTAAAAATTTTTCGTAACTTTGCATAACTTCAACGAGTTGGAGGAGGCCCCCGGGGCTTCCTCCTTTTGTTTAAGCCACCCTATAATAACGAATTACCGCATACCAAGGCAAGAAATGATAGATAAGGAATTACTGCAACGCACGGTCGAGGACGCCATAGCCGGCACGGACATGTTCGTGGTCGACGTGCGCGTGACCCCCGCCAACGAAATCACCGTCGAGATCGACTCGCCCGAGGGCATCGACATCGACACCTGCGCCGCGCTCACGCGCCGCATCGAGGAGGTCTTCGACCGCGACGCCGAGGACTACGAGCTCGAGGTCGGCTCGGCCGGCCTTACCGCCCCCTTCAAGGTGCGCGGCCAGTATCTGAAGAACATCGGCAACGAAGTGCAGGTGCTCACCCGCGACGGCCGCAAGGTCAAGGGCATCCTCACCGCCGTCGGCGACGACGGCCGCTTCACGGTCGAAGTTCCCGTCAAGGTCCGGCACGAAGGCGCCAAAAGGCCCGTCACCGAGATGCAACCCCAGACCTTCGACCCCGCGGAATGCAAATCAGTAGAATATGTAATTAATTTCAAATAAGCTTACTTCCCCATGGCAAAGAAAGAGGAAACCCCCAATATGGTCGAGCAGTTCGCCGAGTTCAAGGAACTCAAGAACATCGACAAGGAAACAATGATCAGCGTGCTCGAAGAGTCGTTCCGCAACGTGCTTGCGAAGATGTTCGGCACCGACGAGAACCTCGACGTGATCCTGAACCCCGACAAAGGCGACGTGCAGATCTTCCAGAACCTGACCGTCGTGCCCGACGGGGAAGTGGCCAACCCCAACCTGGAGATCTCGCTCAGCGACGCCCGCGCCGACAACGACCCCGAAGCCGAGGTAGGCGAAGAGCACACCAAGGAGATCTTCTTCGAGAAATTCGGCCGCAAGAAAGAGGATGACTTCGCAGATGAGGAAGAGACCTTCAAGGAAGAG
>CAJJQT010000319.1 GCA_905193995.1 uncultured Porphyromonadaceae bacterium
ACGCCCCGGGTCTTTTCCAGCACCTTGTTGATCGATTCGGCCACCAGGGCCGTGGCTTCGTCCTCGCCGAGCTTGCCCAGTGTGGCGCCGGGGTGGAAGTTGACCATTGTCAGGCCCAGCGCGGCGGCGCGGCGCATCTCCTCGGCCAGGGCCATGCGCGAGAGCGTCAGCTTGCGCGCGTCGGGCGAGCAGAGGTTGATCACGAAGCCCGCGTGCGGCAATATCTGCGCGGCCGTGAAGCCCAGTCCGGCGCAGCGTGCGCGGAATTCCTCGGCTGACTCTTCTGAGATCGCCGGCGACGTGAACCGCGCCTGATCCGTCAGATTCAGCGCGAAAGCCGTCGCCCCCAGAGCCGATGCCTCCGCGGGGGCGAGCTCTACGGCCGGATATCCGTCGACATGTGCTCCGATATATTTCATACGCATTACTATGATGCTACAAAGTTAAACTTTTTTTATGAATAAAAACAATTTAACCCGAAAAATCATCAGTTCCGGCGCCGGAAAAATCACCGCAAAGATCATCTGCGGAAAAGTTTGCCTATCAGGTCGGGGCGGTGGAGGCGGCGCAGCGAGCGCTCGATGTCGACGCGGTACGTGCGGTCGTACCAGAAGAAATACTTGCGCTGGGCCAGCTTCTGCTCGGGCCGCGTGGCCGTGAATATTTCCTTGGCCGTGTAGGGATGGATGCCGCTGTAGTAGATCTCGGTAGCCACGGTCATGGGCGTGGGCGTGAAGTCCTGCACCTGCTCGAGGTGGAAATTCAGCTCGCGTGTCTTTACGGCGAGCTCGGCCATGTCGATCTCGCGGCAGCCGGGATGGCTCGATATGAAGTAGGGGATGAGCTGCTGCCGCAGATTGTTGCGGCGGTTGATCTCGTCGAAGAGCCGGGTGAACTGCTCGAACAGGCTGAACGAAGGCTTGCGCATGACCTCGAGAACGGCATCCTCAGTGTGCTCGGGCGCCACTTTCAGACGTCCCGACACGTGGTGCGCGATCAGCTCCCGGTTGTAGCGGCGGTTGGTGGTGTCGACGGCCTCGTCGCCGGTGCGGTGCATCGACAGGTCGTAGCGCACGCCGCTGCCGACAAACGATTTCTTCACGCCGGGCAGGGCGTCGACCTTGCGGTAGATGTCGAGCAGCGGGCCGTGGTCGGTGTTGAGATTGGGGCACACGGCCGGATGCAGGCACGACGGGCGGCGGCAGCGGGCGCAGATGCTTTTGTCCTTGCCGCCCATGGCGTACATGTTGGCCGACGGGCCGCCCAGGTCGCTGATGTAGCCCTTGAAGTCGGGCATGCGCGTCACCTGCTCGGCTTCGCGCATGATCGACGCCTCGGAGCGCGAGGCTATGAACTTGCCCTGATGTGCCGAAATGGTGCAGAAGGCGCAACCGCCGAAGCAGCCGCGGTGAAGGTTGACGGAGTGGCGGATCATGGTGTAGGCCGGGATCTCCTTGCCCTTGTAGCGCGGGTGCGGCAGGCGGGTGAACGGCAGGTCGAAGGCCGCGTCGATCTCGCCGGGCTTCATGGCCGGGTACATGCGGTTGACCTTCACGGCCGTCGTGCCGTCGTAGGCCTGCCAGAGGTCGAGGCCGCCGTCGAGCGCGTTGCTCTGCTGCTCGATGTGCTTGAAGTTGGCGCTCTGCCGCCGGCGTGAGCGGCGGCACTCGTCCCATGAGCTGAGCACGATGGCATTTTCATCGCTCTTGGCGGGCATTTCTTCGATCGGACGGAGCACGACGCTCTGCGGCAGGTCGGTGATGTCGGCTATGCGCTCGCCGGCGTCGAGCCGCCGCGCCAGCTCCACGACATTGTGCTCGCCCATGCCGTAGAGCAGCATGTCGGCCTTTGAGTCTATGAGGATCGACGGGCGCAGGCGGTCCTGCCAGTAGTCGTAGTGCGACAGGCGCCGGAGCGAAGCCTCTATGCCTCCGGCCACTACGGGAACATCGGGGAACAGCCGTTTGAGGATATCCGGGTAGACAATCGTCGGGTAGTCGGGCCGCTGGCCGTGGCGCCCTCCGGCGGTGTAGGCGTCGTCGGCGCGCCGGCGGCGGTTGGCGGTGTAGTGGTTGACCATCGAGTCCATGGCCCCGGCCGACACGCCGAAGAACAGACGCGGACGGCCCATCTTGCGGAAGTCGCGCAGGTCGTCCTGCCAGTTGGGCTGCGGTACGATAGCTACCTTGAAGCCGGCCGCTTCGAGTACGCGGCCGATGACTGCCGCGCCGA
>CAJJQT010000320.1 GCA_905193995.1 uncultured Porphyromonadaceae bacterium
CGGATAGCGAATATGCCGAGACGGTGGCCTCGTACGGCGACAGCGGTCTGGGCTCCGTCGATGTGCCGTCGGTCTTCTATTTCGACGGCCAGGGCAAGGTCTGGTTTGTATACGAGCCTTACGAGATTGCGCCTTATTCCTCGGGCATGATTTTTGTGCCCCTGAACGTATGGGAGATAGGCCCTGCACTGACGCCTTATGCCCACCGGTTGCTGGGTGTCTCCTCCGAAGAGTAGTGTCAGTATAAGTTGAGAAGCAATCAATGGGGAGCAGACAGTCCGTCTGCTCCCCATTGATTTTGTAGGGCCGTCCGTACAGCTTAGAGCTGGGTGTCGGGGTCGATGTTGGCGCTTTCGATGTCCTTGAAGTACTTGTAGGTCTGCACCATGAGTTCGGCGCAGGCTTCTTCGTCGGCTACGATCAGGGCTTTGGGGTGCATCTGCAGGGCCGAGATGGTCCACATCTGCGAGATGCCGCCCTCGACGCCGTGCTTGAGGGCGCGGGCCTTGTTGTGGCCGTTGACGATCAGCAGCACGCTCTTGGCGGCGCAGATGGTGCCGACGCCGACGGTGAGGGCTGTCTTGGGCACGAGGTCCACGTTGTTGTCGAAGAAGCGCGAGTTGGCGATGATGGTGTCGCGGGTCAGGGTCTTCATGCGGGTGCGCGAGCTCAGCGACGAGCCGGGCTCGTTGAATGCGATGTGGCCGTCGGGGCCGACGCCGCCCAGGAACAGGTCGATGCCGCCGTACGAGGCGATCTTCTCCTCATAGCGCTTGCACTCGGCGATGGGGGCGGGGGCGTTGCCGTTGAGGATGTTGACCTGGTCTTCGGGGATGTCGATCTGGTTGAAGAAGTTGGTCCACATGAACGTATAGTAGCTCTGCTCGTGGTCGCGGGGGATACCGCAGTATTCATCCATGTTGAAGGTGACGACGTGCTTGAACGACACTTTGCCGGCCTTGTTGAGCTTGATGAGTTCGCGGTACATGCCCAGGGGTGAGCTGCCGGTGGGGCAGCCGAGCACGAAAGGCTTTTCGGCGGTGGGGTTGGCTTCGTTGATGCGTGCTGCTACATAGTTGGCGGCCCAGCGCGATACTTCGGCGTAGGTCGGTTCGATGATCAGTCTCATTGTTTTAAGTATTGTGGTTGATATTTATATTCGTGATTCAAGGGTTTTGTATCGCAAAGTTAGCAAATAAAATTGTTTTATGGCCGGATATGTCAAAATAAAATATTACTTTTGCCTGTCAAAACCAAAATACCGGAAGGATGACCAACGAAACCACCCACCCGCTGGGGCAATTCGTCATAACTGTCGGCCGCGCTTTCGGCGCCGGCGGCCGTGAGCTGGGCCAGACACTCGCGCGTAAGCTCGGTGTGGCATATTACGACAAGGAGTTGCTCAACGAGGCTGCCGAGCATGCCGGCATGAGTCCCGCTCTGTTCGTCAAGAACGACGAACGGGCTCCGGGGATGCTTGCCGGGCTGCCCCCCCTGAGCATGGGCTACAATCCGCTGTCGTGGTACACCGGACCCGGCGGCGCATCGGGCGAGCGCGTCTACCGCGCCCAGAGCGACTTCATTCACCATGTCGCCGAGCAGGGCCCGTGCGTGATCGTGGGCCGTACGGCCGACTATATTCTGCGCGACATGCCCCGGGTGCTCAACGTATTCCTCCATGCCCCAGAGGAAGTCTGCATCCGGCGCATTCTCGAGCGCCACGACTGCAGCGATCCCGAAAAGGCGCGCGCCATACGCCGCAAGACCAACCGCCTGCGCGCCGAATTCTACAATTTCTACACCGACCGCACCTGGGGCGACGCCGCTACCTATCACTTGACCATCGACTCGTCGGTGCTGTCGGTCGACGATACGGCCGAGTTTATCATCGCCTTCCTGAAGCATTTTTTGAATCAACAGAAATCAAAATGACAGCTGAAGATACCAGACGACTCCAGAGCGACCCCGACGGGCTGCTGAATTATGAATATCTTGCCAACAACATCGCCGACATCGCCGACGATCTGCCCGGTATTGTAGAAAATATACGCCGCGTAGACCTCTCGGGACAGTTCACGGCATCGGCCGCGCGCTACCTCCACGCCATTGACCCCGTGCAGTTTGCCCCGGCCATACGCGAGCTTGTCGCCGCCACCATCGACAAGGACCGCGAGCACCGCTATCTGCCCGACATCCTGCAGGGCCTCT
>CAJJQT010000321.1 GCA_905193995.1 uncultured Porphyromonadaceae bacterium
CGGTTTTCTCGAGCAGCGCTTGCTTGTCCTCATAGGCGCACAGAAGATTCGGCACAATAGCGGTAAAAAGCTCTTCCGGATCGTCCTTTGACAGTACGCGCGATACAAGCTCCTGCGAGACGTTTGGAAGCGCGCCGCAGTAGTTTTGAAACAGGGTTTTGACAAAGCGCATCAATCCTTCTGTCTCTTCTTCCGTATGCTTTTTGCGGGAGGTACGCGGCATACGCCGTACGTCTTGTTTTCGATCCTCACAAGAGCGGCGCGCAGGTGGTTGATGAACACGCGCTGGCGTTCGCACAGCCGCGCGGCTTCCTCGCGCCCTAGTGTCGAAGCGCCCTCTTCAAGCACCTTGAACGTAGGGGAAGTGTCGGCGGTGTCGTTGCCGCCCGAATTATCGAGTATCTGACGAAGATGCTCGTACTCGTGCATTGCCTTGTCGAGTTTGTCGTTGATGATAGCGCGAAACTCTTCAAGTTCTTCGTCGGAATAACGCATTTTTTCAGCCATGGCTAATTAAATTTGGGAGATTTTCACTTTGATGATTTGTCCGTCGATGTCGAGGTCCTCGGCAGCTGCGTCAGCGGCTACGGAGCCGTCAACAGCGATGGCATCGGCAAGTACCTGTGACGAAATATAGGCGGAATAGTCGGCAAGGACTCCGTCAAGCCCGTCGGCAGGTGCGAATACCAGCGATATACGGTCGGTGATGTCGTAGTTGCGGTCCTTGCGGATATTCTGCACGCGGTTGACGATCTCGCGTGCGATGCCTTCGCGGCGCAGATCGTCGGTCACGGTAATGTCGAGTGCTACGGTGAGGCTACCGTCATTGGCCACGAGCCAGCCGGGGATGTCCTCCGAGATGATTTCTACGTCGGCCGATTCGATGCGTACCGTGGCGCCGTCGATGTCAAGGTCGATGTGGCCGTCGGCCTCGAGGCTTGCGATCTGCTGCTGCGACAGACATCCGAGAGCCTGGGCGGCCGCCTTCATATGCTTGCCGAGTTTTTTGCCCAGTACCTTGAAGTCGGGTTTGACGCGCTTGACGAGCACGCCGTCGCCGTTGTGGACGAGCTTGAGGTCCTTGACATTGATTTCAGTCAGTACAAGCGGGGCGATAGATTCGATGACGGCTTTCATGGTGTCATCGGCTACAGGTACCATGATGGTAGAGAGTGGTTGACGTACTTTAATGTTGACCTTGCGGCGGAGCGAGAGCACCATCGAGGTCAGCTTCTGGGCTACCTCCATGCGCTGTTCCAGAGCGATGTCGATGAGGCTGCGGTCGGCTTTGGGAAATAGGTCGAGATGAACTGACTGCGCTGCCTCGGGCTTTCCGTCTGTGTACGTCAGGTCGCGGTAGAGACGGTCGGCATAGAACGGAGCGGCCGGAGCGATAAGCTTTGAGAGCGTCAGCAGACAAGTGTAGAGCGTCTGGTATGCAGCCAGTTTGTCCTCGGTCATGCCGCCGCCCCAGAAGCGTTTGCGGTTGAGGCGGACATACCAGTTCGACAGATTGTAGAGTACGAAGTCGTTGATGGCACGGGCGGCCTTGGTGGGCTCATAGTCATCAAATGCCTCGTCGACGGTGATGATAAGTGAGTTGAGCAGCGAGATGATCCAGCGGTCGATCTCCGGACGCTTCTCTACCGGTATTTCGGGTTCGTTGCCGGTGAAGCCGTCGACGTTGGCGTACAGGGCGAAGAACGAGTAGGTGTTATAGAGGGTCGAGAACAGTTTGCGGCCGACTTCCGTCACACCCGCCGGATCGTACTTCAGGTCGTCCCACGGCGATGAGTTGGCGATCATGTACCAGCGCACCGGGTCTGAGCCGAACTGGCCTATCGCCTCGAAGGGATTGACGGCATTGCCGAGTCGCTTCGACATCTTGTTGCCGTTCTTGTCGAGTACGAGACCGTTTGAGACTACGGCCTTGTAGGCCACGCTGTCGAAGATCATACCGGCGATGGCGTGCAGGGTGAAGAACCAGCCGCGGGTCTGGTCGACGCCTTCGGCAATGAAGTCGGCGGGGTAAACGTCGCGGTTGTCGAATGCTTCTTTATTCTCGAACGGATAATGGATCTGGGCATAGGGCATCGAACCGCTGTCGAACCAAACGTCGATAAGATCGAGTTCACGCTTCATCGGCTTGCCCGATTCCGAGACA
>CAJJQT010000322.1 GCA_905193995.1 uncultured Porphyromonadaceae bacterium
CGACCCCGACAGCATGGCCATAATCCCGGCTCTCGAGGAAGACACCTACGAGCAGGTGCGCCGCGCAGCCGAACTCGTCCTGGGCGAGCACGACACCTATCTCGAGACATTCGTCAGCGACATGAAATACAGCGACGAGCCCATAGGCGCCAGCATCGCCGAATCGCTCGCCGACCTTTTCCAGGTGATGTTCAACTTCATCGAAACCGTCCGCGACGCCGCACCCGAGACAGTCGAGGATGCCGTAGCCGCCGTGAAAGAAGACTTCCGGACCTACTGGAGCCAGACATTATGCAACGTCATGCGTCCCCTTAACTCAATATATCAAAATGCCTTCAATCAATAACTACAACGATATCTGCGCGTTTCTCGACTCGTCGGTGGTCAACTTCTGGGCCGTCCACACCGTCGCTTCTCACCTCGAGGCCAACGGATTCACCCGCCTCGACATGGCCGACAAATGGGACCTGCGGCCAGGCGCGCGCCACTATGTCACGAAAAACGACTCGGCTATCTTCGCATTCATCGTCGGCGAAAGCCCCGCGGCCGAAGGCGGCTTCCACATAATCTCGGCCCACAGCGACTCGCCCGGCTTCCGCGTAAAGCCCAACTGCGAGATAGTCACCGACGGCAACATCGTCAAGCTCAACACCGAGGTCTACGGCGGCCCGATACTCTACACATGGTTCGACCGCCCGCTCTCGCTCGCCGGCCGCGTCATCCTGCGCTCCGACGACCCGCTCCGCCCCGCCTCCCGCCTGATCCGCTTCGACCGCCACCTCCTCACCATCCCACACCTGGCCATTCACTTCAACCGCGCCGTCAACGAAGGCAACCGCCTCTCGCGGCAGACCGACATGCTGCCCGTCCTGGGCCACATCGCCGACCGCAGCCAGGCCAAGGGGCTCATACGCCGCCTCGTGGCCGAAAAGCTCGGCGTGCGTCCCGACGATATCCTCGACTACGACCTCTCGCTCTTCGACACATCCCGCGCCAGCGTAGTCGGACTCAACGGCGAATACATCACCTCGGGCCGCATCGACGACCTCTCGATGGTGCATGCCGCCCTGTGCGCGATGCTCGACACCGCCGACCGCCCCGCCGGCGCCACCCGCGTCATGGCCATATTCGACAACGAGGAAACCGGCTCCGGTACAAAACAGGGAGCCGCATCGCCAATCCTCGACTATATCCTGCGCCGAATCGCTGCTGCCGGCGGCGCATCGGACGACGACTGGTTCCGCGCCGTCGACCGCTCGTTCATGATCTCGGCCGACGACGCCCACGGCATCCACCCCAACTATCCCGAAAAGCAGGATCCGACCAACCATCCCGTCCTCGGAGGTGGCCCAGTGGTGAAAATCAACGCCAACTGCAAGTATATGACCGACGCCGACTCGGCCGCCGTGTTCCTCTCGCTCTGCGAAAAGGCCGGCGTCAGCTGCCAGTATTTCGTCAACCACAGCGACATGGCCGGCGGTTCCACCCTGGGCAACATACTCACCTCGCAGATCCCCCTGCGCGGCGTCGACGTAGGCGCTCCGATCTGGGCCATGCACTCGGCCCGCGAGACCGCCGCGCTTAGCGACCATGCCGACATGATCGCCGTCTTCTCGCAGTTCTATTCGCTCTGACGCAAATATTTTTGCATTTTTTCCGGCTCGCAGTGTCACGTTCGGCCGGGATGTACGTCTTATCTGTGTATGAATGCTGAAAAATTCAGTTCGACTGTCATCCCGCTCTACCGTGAGCTGTTTGCCGTGGCCTTTTCCCTGCTCAAGGACCGCGACACCGCCGCCGACATCGTACAGGACGCCATGGTCAAGATGTGGAACTACCGCGACATGCTCGACAACGTAGCCTCCGTCAAAGGATTCGCCCTGGTCACGCTGCGCAACACGGCACTCGACTACTGCCGCCGAGAGCGACCGCGCGACTGCCTCGACGACATAGCCGAACCGGCCGTCCCGCCCGATCTGCCCGACGACGTCGAACTCATCTACGGCATCATCGACTCCCTGCCCGAACGCCAGCGGCGAATAATGCGCATGAACGCTCTCGAAGGACAGACGCCCGATGAAATCGCCGGCATCACCGGGCTCAACGCCGGCAATATCCGGCAGATACTCAGCCGGGGACGTAAAAAGATCCGAGA
>CAJJQT010000323.1 GCA_905193995.1 uncultured Porphyromonadaceae bacterium
GCCCGACTGGGCTGAGTCGCTCAGATAGAAGATGAGCACGCCGGGGATGCCGACCTCGATGCCTACATAGAAGAAGATGCCGATCACGCCCAGCACGGTGTGGCGGAAGCTCCAGGCCGAGTGGGTGTAGCTGGTCTTTTTGGCGCCCAGGTTGGGTTCGGGAATGGCTACGGCGGAAATTACGAGGAATGCCACCACGAACACGCCCATGGCGATGTAGAGCAGCGGGGTGACGTCGGTCATGCTCGTCGTGGCTGTTACCTGACCGATGAGCATGCCCACGAAGAGCGGGGTGAGAGTGCCGGCCAGCGAGTTGCACGAGCCGCCCATCTGCACGAGCTGGTTGCCCTTGTTGCCGCCGCCGCCCAGGAGGTTGAGCATCGGGTTGACCACCACGTTGAGCATGCACACGCAGAAGCCGCAGACGAAGGCGCCCAGCAGGTAGATGATGAAGTTGAGGTTGACCGTCTGGCCGCTTACCTCGAACACGCCCGTTTCAGTGCCTACGAAGCTCGAGAGCCACTGCAGGATGAGGCCGGCGAGGCCTACGATCATGGCGTAGAGGGCTGTCTTCTTGTATCCGACTTTCGTCAGCATGTTGCCGGCGGGGATGCCCATGAACAGGTAAGCCAGGAAGTTCATCATGTTGCCGAGCATTCCCGACCATTCGTAGTTGTTCTTCCAGATGGTGCCGAGCGGTGCGGCCAGGTTGGTGACGAAGGAGATCATCGCGAACAGGAAGAACATCGCCACGATGGCGATTGTCCGTCCGTGCGATCCGCCGGTGGCGGCTTGGACTTTGGTAGTAGACATAATGGGGTGTTTTAGGTTTTTTGGTTATAGATTGCAGTTGCCTGTGCAATTGCCTGTGCAAAGGTAATAAAATTACTTTGCGCCGCCAAAAAAATGTGATTTTTAGCTGCTTTCGGCTATTGGCGCTCGCCGAAGATGGCGGTGCCGACGCGCACCATGTTCGACCCGGCTTCGATAGCCGTCAGATAGTCGCCGCTCATGCCCATCGACACGGTGTCGAAGCCGCGCAGGTCGGGGCACATCGTCAGGATGCGGCGTTGCAGAGAGGCTATGGTCTCGAAGTCGGCGCGCACGCGGGCGGTGTCGTCGGTGTTGGTGGCCATGCCCATGATGCCGCAGAGGTGCGTGGCCTGCAGCGACTCGAAGCGGCGGGCGGCGAAGTAGTCGAGCAGCTCGTCGGGCGCGAAGCCGGTCTTGGTGGCCTCGGCTGCCACATGGACCTGCATCAGCACGCGCTGCACCGTTCCGCGCCCGGCGGCGAGGCGGTCGACGAGCGCGAGCAGGTGCTCCGAGTCGATGCTTTCGATCAGGTCGGCGTTGCCTACCAGGGCCTTGGCCTTGTTGGTCTGCAGATGTCCGATGAAGTGCCAGCGGATGTCGGCGGGCAGGGCGGCTCGCTTGTCGAGCAGCTCGTACACGCGGCTTTCGCCGAACACGCGCTGTCCGGCCGCGTAGGCTTCGGCTATGTCGGCTGCGGGGTGAAATTTCGACACCGCCACCAGGGTGACTCCCTCGGGCAGTGTCGACTTAATGGCTGCTAATCGGTCGGCTATCGACATCAGTCCTTAACTTTCATGCGGTAGACATCCATCAGCGGAGTTTCCGCGATCGATACGATGTCGTAGTCGGCGGCGGAGCCCTTCATGTACTCCAGCAGGTTCTCGTAGGCCGACTTGAAGTCATTGGCCTGCACGAGTATCTGCGACACGGAGCGTTTCTCGGCACCCGTCTTTTCGTCGATGGTGATGAAGCCGACTTTCACCAGGTACCAGCGGTCGCCGTCGTCGTGGAAGGCGATTTCGGCGATTTTCGAGCGCTTGACGGCCGCCACGTCGAATTCGCCCGAGATGAACGGGCGCTGTTCCTCGGTGATGCGGGCTTCGGCCTCGGTGAAGGTCAGTGCGTCGACCAGGTAAGGCTCCGTCACCTTCTTGGCGGCGCCGTTTTCCTGAATTTTATCGTATCTTACTTTGCATTCAAACCAGTTTGCCATTGTATATATAATATATTAATGTGTAATTGCAGGCGGCTGCGTCCGCGCAACCGCCTGGCAAAGTTACGAAAAAACCGCCGCCCCGCCAAGAAAAATCGCGCAGCCAGGAGAGCAG
>CAJJQT010000324.1 GCA_905193995.1 uncultured Porphyromonadaceae bacterium
GATCATGTTGGGCACGTGGCGGGCGAGCCAGTCGAGTACGTTGGCCGAGGCGGTGCGGGTGGCGATGTCGGGCTTGTTGACGATCGCGCTGAAGTCGATGGCGGGCATGCGGCCGCTCATCCACTCGTTGAGTTCGGCGGCCAGTGCGGGGTTGGCCTTGACCCAGAGGTCGAATTCGTGGCGGCGTTCGGTCACGATGCGGCGCAGCTGCCGGTTGCGCTCGTCGTACAGCTCGCGGGCGTCGTCGAATATCTTCCACGGGTCGTCGGGGTTGCCGCCGAGGTTGGCGACGGTGGCGGCGAAGTCGGCGCCGCTCTTGCTCAGGGGCTGTCCGTGGGTAGAGCACTGCCCCTCGAAGCTCTCGCCGTCGGTCTTGACGCAGCCCTTGCCCATGACGGTGCGTCCGAGAATGAGGGTGGGGCGCTTGATTTCCTTGTGGGCGCGGCCGAGGGCGCTGTCGATCTGCTCGGGGTCGTTGCCGTCGATCTCTATGACGTTCCAGCCCCAGGCGCGGTATTTGGCGGCGTAGTCTTCCTCGTCGACGGCTGCGACGTCGGTCGAGAGCTGCACGCCGTTGCAGTCGTAGAACATGATCAGGTTGGCCAGGCCGAGATAGCCAGCGATGCGGCCTGCACCCTGCGAGATTTCCTCCTGGATGCCGCCGTCGGAGATGAAGGCGTAGGTCTTGTGGGCGAGAACCTCGCCGAAGCGGGCTGCGATGAACCGCTCGGCCAGCGCGCAGCCTACAGCCATGGTGTGGCCCTGGCCCAGTGGACCGCTTGTGTTCTCGATGCCGCGGCGCGGGTCGACCTCGGGGTGGCCCGGAGTGACGCTGCCCCACTGGCGGAACTGCCGCAGCTCGTCGAGGGTGAATTTACCTGTCAGGGCCAGTACGGCGTAAAGCATCGGCGACATGTGGCCGGGGTCGAGGAAGAAGCGGTCGCGTCCGGCCCACGTGGGGTCGTCGGGATCAGTGATCAGGAAGCGCGAATAGAGCGTGTTGACGAAGTCGGCGCCGCCCATGGCTCCGCCGGGGTGTCCTGATTTGGCTTTTTCGACCATTGCTGCGGCGAGAATTCGTATATTGTCGGCCGCGTGTTTCATTACTTGGAGGTTCATGTCGTCATGTAATTTGAATTCTGCCGCAAAGGTACGGCAAAAAGTCCTTGATTCAAAATTTAGCGGCGCACAACTTGTGTGCGGTAAAGAAAAAACCACTCCGGAGCCGGAGTGGTTCAGTATTATGTGTTAATTCGGATGCGGTCAGAGGGCGTTGGGCACTTCCTCTTCGTCGTCGACGGGTATGTCGGTGTTGACGTTCTTCGAGCCGACCAGTCCGTAGAAGAGCAGGTAGGCCAGCATGGCTACCACCAGCCAGTACGAGGCCATGTAGCCTGCCGAGCCGGCGATGGCATTCTGGATCAGAGGCATGACGCCGCCGCCGACGACCATCATCATGAAGATGCCCGAGGCCTGGGCCGTATACTTGCCGAGGCCTTCGACGGCCAGGTTGAAGATACCGCCCCACATCACGGAGGTGCACAGGCCGCAGAGCACGAAGAGCAGGGCTTTGGTGGGAACGGAAGCCATGGTGAAGCCATCCTCGACGCTGTAGGCGGGCATCGACACGCGGTATTCCGACGGCAGGGTGATGGCGCCGATGATCAGCAGGATGGCCACGATGGATACGACGATGAGCTGGGCGCGGCTCGATACCTTGCCCGAGATGGCGCTCGAGGTCAGACGGCCTACGAGCATCAGCAGCCAGTAGATGGCGGCCACGCCGCCGGCCACGGCCACCTTGCCATAGCCCAGCTTTCGGGATGCGGCCATGGCCCGGGGGACCAGGGACTGGCTCACCGCCCGGCCAAAGCTGGCGGCGAAGGAGGGCAGGTCCAGCTCCTCCCCCTTCTGCTGGGCGTTGTGGATCAGGTTCAGGCTGGCGGTCTTCAGGCCGGAGAAGGACATGTCCAGCTCGTGGCCGCTGACGTGGGCCTGGGGCAGGTCATATTTCCGGTCGTCGCCCCCCGCGGCCAGCCGGTCCATGGGGCCGCCGCCGGGATAGCCGATGCCCAGCACCCGGGCCACCTTGTCAAAGCACTCCCCCGCCGCGTCGTCCCGGGTGGCGCCCAGCAGCTCC
>CAJJQT010000325.1 GCA_905193995.1 uncultured Porphyromonadaceae bacterium
GACCATTTTCATTTTTATGCGGCGGTAGCGGTTGACAAGTTTCTCATGTACGGCGACTATGCCCCTGTCGACAAGCCGGGACACATGCTGTTCGACGTTGGCAATGCCTGTCCGTTTCGAAAGGTCGCGGATAGACAGTTTCGGTATCTCCCTGAGTTGCCCGACAATGTCGAGTTGCGTGCGCGTAAGGGCCGTAAACATATCGGGGTCGAGATCGTCGGCAAGTTCGACTATTGTCTCGCTTTCGACTTTAAGGCCGCCGGGCATCGCGGCTTTCATCACATCGCCCGCGGCACACATATAGTAATCGGATATCCAATGCCATAATTTCAGCTGGGGGTGGACTATGACAGGACTGTCGTCAAGTATGCTGTCGATGTCTTTGATGTTGGCTACGTCGTTCGGTTTTACCGGCGACAGACTTTCGATTATGCCAGTGACGAAGCGACGGTTGCCGAACGGCACTATCGCCCGGTATCCGATACCGGCTTTCGAAGCAAGTTCTTCGGGTACGCGGTAGGTGAACGAAGCGTCAAGCGGACGCGGAACTATGACCTGTGCATAAAGCTGTGCCATGATGTCACTTTCTTGTCGGAGGAATTATCACTATCTCGCCGTTGTAGCGGTCAAATTCCATACTGGCTTCCTTGAGTTCCATGATCTGCTTGAGCATGTCGGCGGCATCCTCGGCCGATGCTGTCGCCAGTCGGCCTGTAAGTTCGCTTATTCGCTCCTTGAGCAGTGCGCCCTTGAGCGAGTAGATGGCCATTGGCAGTTTGCTGCAGATATCTTCGCGGCGGTCGGTCTTGGGGTGCATCTTGCTGAGCACCACAGGGCTCGCGCAAAGCCTTACGGCCAGGTCGTTGAGCTCACGGTCGTCGGAGCGTACGAACATATCGCGGATGAATGCCGAGTCGAATTCGTCGATTCCGGCCGAATAGTGCTCATCGGCTTCTTTGACCAGTTTTTCTTCGGCTTTGCTTATGGTGTCCATGTCGAAGGCGTTGTTGCGTATCGCCTCGCGGCCATTGTCGAGTTCGCGGCGGCGTATTTCCTCAAGTTCGGCGATCCTGGCCTCATGCTTTTCGGGCCATTCGTTGCGGCGAAGATCCCTTGCCATGGTCCATGCCCGGGCGAAGAGTGGGTTGGAGAAGTTCACGCCGTCGATCCCAAGTTCGTTGTCGATATAATCGATGACGTTCATCGGCACAGGCTCGTCGGGCCGCTCGTCGGTGTAGACCTCGCACATATAAAAAGCACCGTATTTGACGGCATATCTGATTATCTCCTCCTCGGCAAGCTGAACTGCCTGCGAAGCATGACGCACTGTAGGGCTGACCGCGGGAGGGCGTTCCGCCTCGGCATCCGAAGCGTCCGACAAAGCCGATGCTGACGGTGCTGACGGTGCAGCCGATGCAGCCGATGCGGAGACACCTTGCATGACGGCGTCCTTGATCGACTGCGATGCCGTCTGCTGCTGTCGTTTCTTGTATTCGTCCTCGCGGTGGCGAGCTATGATCACCTTGACCTGCGCGGCGAGCGTCGAGGAGTCGACTCCGACCTTACGGGCGCACTCCTCGATGTAGAGCGTCTGCTCGATGACGTCGGGAATCAGCGCCACGGTCTGAAGTATGTTGTTGATGGCCTCGGAACGCTTATGCGGGTCGTTGCCGCAGTCCTTCATCAGTATGTCGGCCTTGAAGCCGATGAGGTCCTGCTCATGTTCGGCGAGATACTGCTCGACCTCGTCGGATGTATGCGACTGTGCAAATGAGTCTGGGTCGTCGCCTTCGGGCAGGAGCACGAGCTTCAGCGCAATGCCTGCGGCAACGAACATGTTTATGCCGCGAAGGGCTGCCTTGATGCCGGCCGCGTCGGAGTCGTACATCAGCGTCACCTTGTCGGCAAAACGTTTGATCATCGCCACCTGACCTTCGGTCAGAGCCGTACCTGAAGAAGCGACTACATTCTCGACACCGGCCTGGTGCATCGAGATCACGTCCATGTAGCCTTCGACGAGGATGCAGTTTTTCTTGCGGGCTATGGCCGAGCGCGCCTGATACATTCCGTAGAGCTCGCGGCTCTTCGAGTAAATCGAGCTCTCCGGCGAATTAAGA
>CAJJQT010000326.1 GCA_905193995.1 uncultured Porphyromonadaceae bacterium
TAGTCGCCGTAGGCCTCGGAAGGCAGCGGAAGGGTACTGAACCCGAAGCGGTTGCCGGTCAGATTCAGTGTCGACGTTTCGGTGATGCCGTCGAGGTTGATGCTCGCCAGGTTGTTGTAGCACACATTGATGAACGTCAGCGCGGGATTCTTGCTCAGGTCAAGGCTTGTGAGCAGGTTGCTTCCCGCGCTCAGATATGTCAGGGCAGGATTGTGCGAAAGATCGAGCGAACTTATCTTTACGTCGGTGTTGACCGAGCCCGAGGCATTGCGGCAGTAGAACTGCTGCAGTTTCGGGCAGCCCGACAGATCGATGCTCCGGATCCGGGTGTCCTCGATGTTGAGTACAAGCAGCTCGTGATTTTTGGTGACATCGAGATCGCTTACAGCACACATGTCGACCGACAGGCGCGCAAGCTTCGGACATCCCGACGGAGTCAGCTTCGACAGACTTTTGGTCGCATAGGCGTCGAACGAAATCAGCTCCGGGTATGTGTCTATGTCGAAATCGGGCGATATATGGTCGATGATGTCGACTTCGAGGATCATCAGATTCGGATGATTTTTGCCGACCACAAGCGGAGTGGCTGCCGTGAACGGATTGTCTGTCAGATATATCGACGACAGTTTTGTGTACTTCGACAGGTCAAGTGCCTGCAGCTCGTTGTGCTGCAGGTTGAGCACGTCGAGATTCACGCAGTCGCCCAGATCGATGGAACTCAGATAGCAACCTTCGGCGTCGAGATAGTCGATTTTCGACGCATCGCCGTAAATGGTCACCTTGGCGTCCGGATTTACCTGGCACGACACGACCGTGCCCTTGACACTTTCTGTCTCAGGGTCCCAGACGGCCGGCTCGACCAGATATTCGACCGTGCCGAAGCCGCAGTCGACGTCGACGTAAGTCGGCTCCGTGGCGCCAAGCACCAGCGAGAAGTGGTTCGAGGCTCCGTAATAGCTGTAGATATTGGTGGCCATCGAGATCGCCACCGGATCCTGGGCCGAAGCCGTCATAGCAGCCGCGGCGGCAGCTACGGCCAGCAGATACTTTTTCATAATCATGGTTTTTCCGTTATTTTATGGCGATCCGCTTCGAGTGCGTGCCGTTGACATTAAGAATATAGATACCGGGCGCTAAGGCCGAAGCGTCGAGCACGGCCTGGTCGGCCTGCGACGAGGCCGTGGCCACGCAGGCGCCGCCCGTGCTGTAGAGGCGCGCCTCTATTGCCGTGGCGCCGCCGAGGAAGATCTCGTACGTGCGGCCGTCGGCTGTCGAGAGCATCAGTGCGCTGTCCCGGTCGGCTTCGACGCCGGGCACGGAATTGTTCATGCGTATCGCCTCCTTCAGGCCCGCGTAGGCGTCAAACTTGCCCATGCCCCACTGTACAGGATTACCCGCGTTTACCTCATCGTCGCGCACTGCCGTCCGCGAGATTATGTCCTTGACATCGTTGATTGTAAGGTTCGGATTAGCCTGAAGCCACAGTGCGATCGAGCCGGCCACGTAGGGTGTCGACATCGACGTGCCCATGGCCGGGCACCAGTAGTCGGTGCGGTCGGATTCGGCCAGGCGGCCACACAAAGCGCTTTTGCTGACTTCGTTCTCCTCGTTCTCGACATAATATCGGCTGCACGACGACACGATGACAGCGCCCGGGGCGCAGACGTGCGGCAGCGAGCGTCCGTCGCGCAGCTTGCCGTACGACGAGAAGCCGCTGATCTTCCCCTCTGTGAACAGGCCGCGGTAGCCGTACGTGACGCCGTCGAGGCCGCCGTAGGTGTCGCCCGAGTTGTACGAACCGACTACCAGCACATCGTTGGCGCACGCCATGTCGGAGATTGTCATGTCGGTCGAACCTGTGTCCCAACCTGCTATGTCATAATCATCGAGAACCGTTAAGTTGCCGTCGCCATAGCATTCGATGGTCTGGCCGGGCTCGCCTGTCGCGATGAAGCCGAGTATGTAGTTGCCGGTGAGATTGGTTGTCGTATTGTCCTGGGTGAAGAAGTCTATGAGGCCCATACGCAGGCCCGAGCTGTCGTCGGTGTCGAAGCCGACGCCGACATCCCCCTCGAAGGCATTCGTGAAATTCGACGCGACGATATCCGTC
>CAJJQT010000327.1 GCA_905193995.1 uncultured Porphyromonadaceae bacterium
CGCTTCGCCGCCCGCGGCGGCGACTTCGAGGTCGACATCACCGGCCGCGTCGCCCCCGACTTCCTCCTCGAAAGCCTCACCATATAATAAATTATAAGACTAATTCGACTAATTAGACCTATTCGACTAATACTATGACAGACAAAGAACTACAGCAACTGCTGGCAGAGGATGCGCGGCGGCGCGGCAGGGGGGTCAGCTACGATCCGGTAGCGGGCGATCCGGCCGACGCGGGGCGCGTCGAGGTGACGACGCCCGTGCCGGGGCTGCCGCGGGCCCGGGTGCCGGCCTCGATGGCTGCTGATCCGGGCATCCGCACCAACGATCCGTTGGAGTGGAAGCGGCTGCGCTGCCGCCACGATTTCGAGTACTGGTGCGCCGAGTGCGTCACCATCAAGCACAAGACCGAGGGGCGCGACGTGCGGCTGCACCTGAACGCGCCGCAGCGCCGCGTGGCCCGGCTGCTCGAGGGGCAGCGCCGCGCCGGACAGCCCGTGCGCGCCATCATGCTCAAGGCGCGACAGTGGGGCGGCTCGACCCTGGTGCAGACCTACATGGCCTGGATACAGTCGTGCCTGCGGACGAACTGGCATTCGATCATCTGCTCGCAGGTGAAGGACACGTCGACGGGCATCCGCGGCATGTACACCAAGATTCTCGAAAACTACCCCGAGGAGCTGTGGGAGGGCGATGCGAAGCCGACTTTCAAGCCTTACGAGCGGTCGGGCAACGTGCGCGAGATCACGGGCCGGGGCTGCCGCGTGACGGTCGCCTCGGCCGAGAACCAGGACGCCGTGCGCGGCGCCGACTTCGCGATGGCGCATCTGACCGAAATCGCCTATTGGAAGAGCACGCCGGGCAAGTCGCCCGAGGACACGATCCGGGCCATCGTCGGGTCGGTGCCGCTGATCGACGGGTCGCTGGTGGTGCTTGAGTCGACGGCCAACGGGGTGGGCAACTACTTCCACCGGCAGTGGCTGGCCGCTCGCGAGGGTGCGGCGGGGCGTCTGGCTGTATTCGTGCCGTGGTACGAGATTGAATACTACCGACTTGCGCCGCCGTCGCGCGAGACGGTAGCGCGGTCGCTCGACGACTACGGGCGGCGCCTGTGGGAGCTGGGCTGCGACCTCGACCAGATCTATTGGTACGGCTGCAAGCTGGCCGAGCTGGGCACGCGTGACAAGATGATGGCCGAATTTCCGACCACCGACGAGGAGGCGTTCACGGCCACGGGCCGCAGCGTGTTCCCCCCGGCCATGGCCGGGGCGCTCCGGAGCGGCTGCCGCGAGGGGCGCCGGGGCGGATTCGGATCCGACGGCCGGTGGATCGACGGTGCGGACGGCGACACGGTGATGTGGCAGGCTCCTGACCCTGAGGGTGATTACGTGGCGGCCGTGGACGTGGGCGGCCGCTCGGACCGGGCCGACTATTCGGTGGTAGCGGTGCTGCGACGCGACGGCCCGCTGCCCGAGGTGGTGGCGCAGTGGCGCGGCCACATCGACCACGACCTGCTGGCCGCCAAGGCCATGGCGCTGGGGCGGCTGTACAACGACGCCCTGCTGGTGGTGGAGAGCAACACGCTCGAAAGCCGCGGATTCGCCGGCACTTATGTGCTCGACCGCCTGGCGCGCGAATATGCCAACGTCTACTGCCGCCGGGCGTACGACGACCTGCGGCAGACGGAGACCACCCGCGTGGGTTTTCACACCAACCGGGCCACCAAGGAAATGCTTGTGGCGGGGCTGATAGCGCACGTGCGGTCGCAGAGCTACATCGAGCGCGATAGCCGGGCAGTGGACGAGCTGCTCACTTACGAGGAGCTGCCCGACGGGTCGTACGCGGCCAAGCCGGGCTGTCACGACGACCTGCTGATGACCAGAGCCATTGCCCTGCACGTGGCCTTTTACGAGATGGACCCGTGCGAGCCGGTCGCGCGCCTGGCTTCCGGCTCTGCCCGGCGCCGCCGACCCACGGTAGGCTACGCCTCCTGGTAAAAAATAAAAAAATCATCAAAAAAAATTTGGAGATTCGGGAAAATGGTTGTAACATTATGAGTGTTATCCGAGGAATGGATAATCTTCTGTATTATTGTATTGTAGATTCT
>CAJJQT010000328.1 GCA_905193995.1 uncultured Porphyromonadaceae bacterium
CCGTCGATGCGACAGGACGAGGACGATGACAAATTCGGCTATCAGGAGCCCCCGCGGCGGCGCTCCTCAGAGAAGCCTCAGAATCCCTCGCAGCTATCTCTCTTCTGAATCCGAATCACCCAACCGAAACTACCGATACTGAATATAATCAGATGAAAATTCAAGCCATCCTTATAACCGCCTCCGCTCTTGCGGTCGCGTCGGCCGCGGCTGCGGCCGACCGCATAACACTCGAGACAATGCGGCCATGCGTCTATCCCGAAAACCGCCCCGCCGCTCCCTCGGGGTTCACATACGCCCCCGACGGCGAAAGCTACTTTCTGCTCAGCGACGACTGCAGCCTCATCCGCCGCTACGACACCCGCCGCGGCCAGGCGGCCGACACTCTCGTCGACCTCAGCCGCACACGTGAGACGAAAATGACGCACATCGAGGGCTTCATCCTCAGCCCCGACGCCTCGAAAGTACTGCTGTGGAACAACCGCCGCGACATCTACCGCCGCTCTTTCACAGCCGAATACTACGTCTACGAGGTACGCTCGCGCATCCTGCGGCCGCTCTCCGTCAGCCATCCCCGCCAGCAGTCGCCCCTCTTCTCGCCCGACTCGCGCATGGTCGCTTTCGTGGCCGACAACAACATCCACATAGCCAAGCTCGACTATAAGAGCGAGGTAGCCGTAACTGATGACGGACAGGCCAACGCCGTCATCAACGGCGTCCCCGACTGGGTCTATGAGGAGGAATTCGCCACCACATGTTCCATGACATGGGCACCCGACAATCTCGGTCTCTGCTTTCTGAAATACAACGAGACCGATGTACCGCTCTACAACATGACCACCTACGGCACCGACGGCGACTTCTCGGCCATGTCGACTCTCTACCCGCAGGTATGGAGCTACAAATACCCCGTGGCCGGACAGCCGAACAGCCGCGTATCGCTCCACCACTACGATGTCGAGACACGCAAGATCAAGAACATCGCCCTGCCCGACAACCGCATCGAATACATACCCCGCATAGCCTACGGACCAGATGCCCAGTCGCTGATCGCCGCCACGCTCAACCGCGACCAGAACCTCTGCCTCATCTACCGCATCAACCCCAAGTCGACCGTCGCCAAGGAGGTCTACAGCGAGGAGGCTTCGTCGTGGATCAACCCCGCCACGTATGAGTCGCTTCACCTCGCGGCCGACCACTTCGTTGTGAATTCGTGGCGCGACGGCTTCAACCGCCCGTATATTTATAATTACAACGGCGTCGAGACGCGACGCCTCGACACGGGCGACGCCGACGTCACCGCCTACTACGGTACCGACGCCGCCGGCAACGTATACTATCAGACTGCCGCGCCCACACCCATGGACCGCACCGTGCGCCGCATCGACATCAAGGGCCGCGTCACCGACATTTCGGCGCCGCATGGCAACAACTCGGCCGAGTTTGCTCCCGGCATGAAATACGCCGTCATGCGCCACGACGACCCGACGACTCCTCCCGTCTACCGCCTCACGGACGCCGCCGGCAAGGAGCTGCGCGTCATCGAGGACAACGCCGAATACGCATCCCGCGCCGGGCGTCTCGTGGCTCCGCGCGAATTCTTCACCATGAGCAGCGACGGCAACACACTCAACGGATTCATAATCAAGGCCGCCGGCTTCAGCCCGTCGAAACGCTATCCCGTCGTAATGTACCAATACAGCGGGCCCGGCTCGCAGGAAGTACTCCACCGCTGGCAGCTCGACTGGATGGACGTATTCGCCCGCGCCGGATACGTCGTAGTCTGCGTCGACGGACGCGGCACGGGCGGACGCGGACGCTCGTTCTGCGATATCGTATACAAGCGTCTGGGACATTACGAGACCATCGACCAGATAGCCGCCGCCCGCTATGCGGCCGCCCTTCCCTACGCTGACCCCGACCGCATAGCCATCTTCGGCTGGAGCTACGGCGGATATGAGGCTCTGATGGCCGCCACCGTACAGGGCGCGCCATACAAGGCTGCCGTGGCAGTCGCACCGGTCACCGACTGGCGGTTCTACGACACCGTATACGCCGAGCGCTACATGCTCAC
>CAJJQT010000329.1 GCA_905193995.1 uncultured Porphyromonadaceae bacterium
GCGAAAGCAGTTCTGCAAGGGTTATTTTGCTGTTTTGTTCGAGATAGGCGCATATAATGCGATAACCTATATACCGCCCGGCGCGCCCGGGCACTTCCTGACCGACCGGTGTTGTCGACGGCGCCGGTCCGATAAGTCGGTCGATGGTCTCCGCCGACGACGTGTATAGAAGCTTGTTCTCGACGAGTCTGTTCCATACGCTGCGCATGTTGGCATGAAACCAATCCATCTGCTGTGCAGTATATCCCATGGCGCCGGCGAGCGTGGCCTGAGGCACGAGCTTGATCTTGGCATGCATCAGCGCACCCTCGTAAAGCATTCTCGACAGAGCTGTCGGATCCTTGCCGGGCACATAAGGATAGGCGACCGCCGTCAAAGCCTCGGCCAGATCGTAGGGCAAGTTTTCAGGGGTCTTTTCATATCGCTGATACTCAGGCCACGATCGGTAACCGGGATAGTCTGTACCGAGGTAATGGTTCAGGGCTATGAGCATCACGGAATCCACGAAAGCCATACTCTTTCGGCTGCCCCATACTACCGCCGCATATTTTCGTGTCGGAAAATCGAGCCCGTTGGCTTCGGCATTGTAAAGTATGGTGCCAAGCGAAACCTCGAGCTGCGACAGATCGGGGAAAATACTGTCGACTGCAGGTGTAAAAATCCTTACCGCAGCCGATTTGCTCCACGCCTCCAACGCAGTATCGGACACTTCATTGATATCGTAAAGCTTCAGCATAGCTCCAATGCACAAGCTGTCCTTTTCGATAAATTCGCGGCGCTGGGCCGTCCCCATCGAATCGTATCGCGACATAGGATCATAAAGATTGACGATCGGTGTTGGAGCTATATCAATTTTCGAACAGCTTTGTCCGACTGTAAGCAGCAGGATTAAAAATCCGGCCATTTGGAATAATCTTATCATATCTCTCGGTTTTATCAGCAAAGTTAAGCATCGTCGGCCATACTCTCTCACATATTTCGAAAAAATATGGCTGAATATTCACGATTTTTGGCAAATAGTGCATATTTGCGCTACAGAATCAACGCATATTTGCATTTTATGATTAAATTTGCAGTGAAATGGGACGATTTTTAACATACGTCATCGCGATGTTTCTCACCGTAGCCCTGTGTCAGCAGGTTTGCGCCGAGAGCAATGAGCCGTTCACGATAGTCATTGACGCCGGCCACGGCGGCAGGGACTACGGCTGCGAGGGCGACGTCACTAACGAAAAGACTATCGTTCTCGACGTGGCACGCCGGCTCGGTTCGATGATCGCGAAAGAACATCCGGAAGTCAAAATCATATATACGCGCGACAAGGACGTGTTCGTGACCCTCAGCGATCGAGCCGCCATCGCAAACCGTGCCCGCGCCGATCTCTTCGTCTCGATCCACGTCAACTCAATCGACCGGCGCACAAAAGGACGCCGCAGCGTCCACGGCGCTTCGGTCTATACACTCGGACTTCACCGCACCGACGACAACCTTGCCGTCGCCATGCGCGAGAACAGCGTCATAGAGCTCGAAAATGACTACACCGAAGTCTATCAAGGCTTCGATCCGAACTCGTCAGAATCGTACATTATATTCGAACTTACACAGAACAGCCATCAGCGATGCTCGGTTGAATTCGCCGACGCTGTCCGCGATCAGCTTACCACAACAGCCGGCCGCGCCGACAAGGGCGTGCTGCAGTCGGGATTCCTCGTGCTCCGCGCCACGTCGATGCCTTCCGTACTGATCGAGCTCGACTTCATATGTAATCCGGAGGCCGAGCGCTTTCTTGCGTCGGACAAGGGTCGGGAACAGTGCGCCCGATCTATCGCAAACGCTTTCACCTCCTACTATGGGAACCATACGCGCGCGGCGTCGCATACAGCCGCTTCACCCGCCTCATCCGGTCGACGCGACAGTCATGATACCGCGACGAACAATGCTGCGACCGCCGGCGTTGTTACTTATGCCGTGCAGTTTCTTACCTCTGACGCAGCCCTGCCTGACAGCGACCCGCGGCTAAAAGGAATTGACGACATAAGCGTCTATT
>CAJJQT010000330.1 GCA_905193995.1 uncultured Porphyromonadaceae bacterium
AGGACGATCCCGACAAGAGCGCCGAACTGGCCGACATACCCAAATTCGCCATCGTAGGCCGCCCCAACGCCGGCAAGTCGTCGCTAATCAACGCTTTCATGGGTGAGGACCGCCACATAGTCACCGACATCGCCGGAACAACCCGCGACTCCATCTACACCCGATACGAAAAGTTCGGCTTCGACTTCTATCTGGTCGACACCGCCGGCATCCGCAAGAAGACCAAAGTCAACGAGGACATCGAGTACTACTCCGTCATCCGCTCGATCCGCGCCATCGAGGCTTCGGACGTCTGCATCCTCGTCATCGACGCCACGCGCGGCATCGAGGCACAGGACGTCAACATATTCTCGCTCATACAGAAGAACCGCAAGGGCCTGGTGGTCGTAGTGAACAAATGGGACATCGCCGCCGACAAGTCGCAGGCGTCCATCAAGCACTTCGAGGCTGCCATCCGCGAGCGTTTCGCCCCGTTCACCGACTTTCCGGTGATATTCGCCTCGGCCGTCACCAAGCAGCGCATCTACAAGGTGATCGAAAACGCCGTCGAGGTCTACAAAAACCGCCGTCGCGTCGTGCCCACCTCGGTGCTCAACAAAACGCTGCAGGAGGACATCGCCGCCTTCCCGCCGCCAAGCAACAAGGGCAAGTTCATCAAGATCAAGTACATCACCATGCTCAAGGGCGCGCAGATACCCACCTTCATCTTCTTCTGCAACCTGCCCCAGTGGGTCAAGGAGCCCTACCGCCGCTACCTCGAGAACAAGATCCGCGAGCACTGGGACTTCTGCGGCTCGCCCGTCGCCCTCTACTTCCGCGACAAATCCAAGGAATAATCTCCGGCACGCACAACCGTCGCAACTGTTTCAGCCATCAGGCAGAGGCCGGTGAATCGCCGGCCTCTGTTGCTTATACCGCGGATTTTTCGTATCTTTGTGGGTTGAAAAGTGTTTTTAAGGTATATGTCAATCGAGAAAATCATACAATCCGCTGTAGCAAAAGCAGTTGAGAGCTTATACGGCATTCAGGCCGATCCTTCGTCGATCGTACCTCAGGCCACGCGCAAGGAATTCGAAGGCAACATGACCATCGTGGTCTTCCCGTGGGTGAAAGCCGCCCGCAAGGCCCCCGAGGCCGTTGGCGCCGAGATCGGCCAATGGCTTGTCGACAACGAGCCGGCTGTGGCCCGCTTCAACGTGGTCAAGGGCTTCCTGAACCTGGTCATCGAGCCCGCGTTCTGGAACGGCGTACTCCGCGCCATCGCCGCCGACGGCCGCTACGGATTCCGCGAAGCTACAGCCGACAGCCCGCTGGTGATGGTCGAGTATTCGTCGCCCAACACCAACAAGCCCCTTCACCTGGGCCACGTGCGCAACAACCTGCTGGGCTACAGCCTTTCGGAAATACTTAAAGCCTGCGGCAACCGCGTCGTGAAGACCAATATCGTCAACGACCGCGGCATCCACATCTGCAAGTCGATGCTCGCCTGGCAGAAGTGGGGCGAAGGAGCCACACCCGAAAGCCGCGGCATGAAAGGCGACCACCTCATCGGCGATTTCTACGTGGCTTTCGACAAGCACTACCGCGCAGAAGTGGCCGAGCTGATGGAGCAGAAAGGCCTCAGCAAGGATGAAGCCGAGGCCCAGTCGCCCCTGATGGCCGAGGCGCGCGAGATGCTGCGCCGCTGGGAGGCCGGCGACCCCGAGGTGCGCGCGCTGTGGGAGAAGATGAACTCGTGGGTCTACGCCGGCTTCGACGAGACCTACCGCCGCATGGGCGTCGATTTCGACAAGATATACTATGAGTCGCAGACCTACCTCGAAGGCAAGGACCTGGTGCTCAAGGGCCTCGAGGAAGGCAAGATGTACCGCAAGGACGACGGCTCGGTGTGGGCCGACCTCACCGCCGAGGGTCTCGACCACAAGCTGCTGCTGCGCGCCGACGGCACTTCGGTCTACATGACCCAGGACATCGGCACGGCCAAGATGCGCTTCATCGACTACCCGATCGACAAGATGAT
>CAJJQT010000331.1 GCA_905193995.1 uncultured Porphyromonadaceae bacterium
TCAGTATAAGCGAGCCGCCGAACCACAGGATTATCGCGATGGCCGTCGTGCCCAGAAACTCGCTCATCGGGTGCGCCAGCGACTGGCGGCGCGCCACGCGGTTGCTGATCTGGAAGAATACCTGATTCTCCTGATGGAAGCGCCGGCGTACCTTATCCTCGGCGTTGAAGGCCTTGATCACGCGCAGACCGCCCAGGGTCTCTTCGATGTTCGACATCAGCACCCCCCACTGCGTCTGCCCCTCGAACGACTGGCGCTTCAGGCGCTTGCCAACGCGGCCCATCACCATCCCCGCCAGCGGCAGCAGCACGAACACGAACACCGTCAGCTGCCACGAGATCATCAGCATCATCGTCAGGCACACGATGATCATGACCGGATTCTTGAACATCATGTCCAGCGACGACATGATGCTGTTCTCGATCTCGGCCACATCGCCGCTCATGCGCGCCATCACGTCGCCCTTGCGCTCGGAGGTGAAGAACGACAGCGGCAGCCGCGTGATCTTGTCGTAGAGATAGTTGCGGATATCGCGCACGATGCCCGACCGCAGCGGCACTATGAAGTAGCTGCTCAGGTAGGCCGTGCCCGTCTTCAGCGCCGTCATCACCACCAGAGCCGCCGCCAGCAGCGCCAGCGTGGCCGACGGACCGAACTCTGCGATCGACTCCTGGGTGTAATAGTAGAAATTGTTGACCGTCACATCCTTCAGCGAGCCCGATCCAAGCGGCATGTATGCGTAGGTCGCCTCCTTGATCTTGAACAGCATCTCCAGGATCGGGATGATCAGGGCAAACGAGAACAGGGTCAGCACCGCTGTCAGCAGGTTGAACAGGATGTTGAGCAGCAGGTATTTCTTGTACGGCGGCACAAACCGCCTGAGTATTTTGAAAAACTCCTTCATATCGCGCGCAAAGTTACGAAAAAAATTGTAATTTTGTCAGAACCCTGAAAACCGAACATTATGCCCGCACGCAACATCGCATTTGAGATAGAACCCGAGGTGGCCGCCGCCGCCCCGCGGCTGACCGAAATCATCGTCACCGCCGACATCTCCAACCCGCCTACTCCTGACGCCCTGTGGGCCGAAATCACCGCCGCCGCAGCCCGCGTCCGCGAGACCACTCCCATGGAGATGGTCAACAAGCGTCCCTCCGTCGCCGCTATCCGCGCCGCCTACAAGGCGCTCGGCAAGGAGCCCAACCGATACCGGCCTTCGTCGGAGGCGCTCTGCCGCCGCTGCGTCAAGGGCCTTGAGCTCTACCGGTCGCTGGCTGTCATCGATCTCATCAATCTGATATCGGTCTTGACCGGCCACTCGATCGGCGGCTTCGACCTCGACAAGGTGCAGGGCGACACCGTGCGCCTCGGCGTCGGCCGCGAGAGCGAACCATACGAGGCCATCGGCCGCGGTCAGCTCAACATCCACTGCCTCCCCGTCATCCGCGACGCCGCCGGAGGCATCGGCACACCCACATCCGACAACGACCGCACAAAGCTTTCCCCGGAAACTACAGCCCTCCTGATGACCATACACCTGTATTCCGGGCCTGATGATGCCGACGACGTCGAAGCCCTCACGCGCCGGTTACTCACCGAATACGCTTCGGCACGCAACATCACCTTCACCCGCTACACCCACTGACCGTCATGGAAATCCTGCAATTCTTCGGCGATACCGTCAACGACCGCCACATAGCCCGCGCCGCCCGTGTGCTCGACGAAGGCGGCATCATCATATTCCCCACCGACACCCTCTACGCCCTGGGCTGCGACGCGCTCGACAACCGCGCCATTCAGCGCCTGTGCGCTGTCAAGGGCATTAACCCCGACAAGCAGCTGCTCTCGATCGTGTGCGACGGCATATCCATGGCCTCCGACTACGCCCGCATCGACAACCACGCTTTCCGTATGCTCAAGGACCACCTGCCCGGGCCATTCACCTTCATCCTGCCCGGTTCGACGCGCCTGCCCAAGGTCTTCAAGGGGCGACGCAACGTCGGTGTCCGCATCCCGG
>CAJJQT010000332.1 GCA_905193995.1 uncultured Porphyromonadaceae bacterium
TGGGTGTCACCCCGATGGCTGAGTGGGTTGTGGGCGCTTCCGCAGGCGTTGAGCCGTCCATCATGGGCATCGGCCCGGCCTTCTCCACCAAGAAGCTGTTCGACAAGAACGGTTCGAACGTAATCGGCTATGGCGAACTCGTGCTGAAGGAAGCCACTGCGGGCGACGGTATGATCGAATTCACGATCAATATCGAATACCGCCGCACTGACGTCACTCCGACCTACATCATGTGCACGGCTTCGGCCTCGATCGGCGGCGACTACTTCTCGGGCGGCGACGGCTCGAAGATGTGGCTCGATGATCTGGAGCTGATATACGAATAACCGATAACTGACCTATTAAAAAACTCCGCCGGAGAGTCTGCTGATGGCTCTCCGGCGGAGTTTTTTTGAACTCTCGGTGTAGTGGATGTGTTTTATATGAAACTAAAAACGGAACTGATTATGGAAAATAAAACGAAACAGCAGCAGGCAGGCAGCCGCGAATATCCCGGCGTGGCGCAGGACAACAAATGCAACGCCGGCGCCACCCGGAAGGAAGTCAAAGCCGACACAAAGTCGCTCAACAACAATCCGCGCAACTCCGACGAGCAGATGCCGTAACCTGGAAAAGCAGGCTTTCCGCGGTTACTTTTCGGGATCGGTGTACCAGCGTGAGTACATCAGATAGTTGTGGGCTATCTTCTGGTTGATCTCCTTGCTTTGGGCGGGGTCGACCATCTTGATGAACTTGGCGGGTGCGCCGGCCCACAGCTCGTTGGGCCCGATCTTCGTGCGCGACAGCACGACGGCTCCGGCAGCCACGATAGCGCCTTCGCCGACCTCGGCGTCGTCCATGACCACCGCACCCATACCTACCAGGGCATAGTCGCGGATTTTAGCACCGTGGATTGTGACATTGTGTCCGATTGACACGTCGTCGCCGATCTCGATGGTCGATTTCTGATAGAGCGTATGCAGTACGCTGCCGTCCTGAATGTTGACGCGGTTGCCGATGCGGATCGAGTTGACGTCGCCGCGGAGTACGGTGTTGAACCATACGGAGCATTCGTCGCCCATGACGACGTCGCCGATGATCGTAGCGTTCTCGGCAAGGAAGCAATCCCGGCCGATCGTGGGGTGGAAGCCCCTGACTGGTATGATGAGTGCCATATTTACTTAGTGAGAGGTTTGGTGTTTTCGAGGAGCCATGCCTTGTATTCGCCTTCGAGCTGCGGCGCGAGGGCTTCGGCTACCTTGCGGTGGTAGTCGTTGATCCACTGGATTTCGTTGGGCGTCATGATCGAGGTGTCGAACAGAGCGCGGTCGAAGGGGCAGAGCGTCAGTGTCTCGAAGCCGTAGAAACGGCCGAACTCGGTAGTCATCTTCTCGACCGTGAGCACGAGGTTTTCGCAGCGGATGCCGTGGACGTTCTCGCGGTAAAGGCCGGGTTCGTTGGATGTGATCATGCCCGGGGTCAGCGGCGCGGGCACATAGTTGAGCCGGATGCTCTGCGGGCCTTCGTGCACGTTGAGGAAATGTCCGACGCCGTGTCCGGTGCCGTGGAGATAGCATAGCCCTTCTTTCCACAGATACTGTCGGGCGATTGCGTCGAGCTGGTGGCCGGTGGTGCCGTCGGGGAATATCATCGATGCCAGTGCTATGTGGCCTTTCATGACGAGGGTGAAGTCGCGGCGCTCGTCGGCGGTAGGTTCCTGACCGAGCGATATTGTGCGTGTGATGTCGGTGGTGCCGTCGAGGTACTGGGCACCCGAGTCGATCAGCAGGAGCCCCGAGGGGTGGAGTCCGGAGTTCGATTCGGCGTCGGCCTCATAGTGTACGATGGCTCCGTGAGGGCCGTAGCCGGCGATCGTGCCGAAACTTTCGTCGAAGTAATGCTCGCCGCGGCTGCGGTATTTGCGCAGGATTTCGGCCACGTCCATTTCGGTGGTAGGGCGCCCTTCGGCCACGCGAGTCTTGATTTCATAGAGCGACTTGACCATGGCCACGCCGTCGCGGAGCATGGCGGCGC
>CAJJQT010000333.1 GCA_905193995.1 uncultured Porphyromonadaceae bacterium
GGGTACCGCTTCGGGCGGGTCGGCCGGTTCTTCAACGCCTTCTACAGCCAGTGCCTGCCATTTGAACTCACAGGCGCCCAGAAGCGAGTGGTGAAGGAGATCCGCGCCGATGTGAACACGGGGCGCCAGATGAACCGGCTGGTGCAGGGGGACGTAGGGTCGGGGAAGACGCTCGTGGCGCTGATGGCAATGCTGCTGGCGCTCGACAACGGCTACCAGGGCTGCCTGATGGCTCCGACCGAGATACTCGCGGCCCAGCACTACGAGACACTGCGCGGGCTGGTGGCGAAAATAGGCATCAACGTGAGGCTCCTGACGGGGTCGACCCGCGCGGCCGAGCGCCGCGAGATTCACGAACAGCTTGCCGACGGCTCGCTGCACATCCTTGTCGGCACGCATGCGGTGATAGAGGATGACGTAAAGTTCGCAAACCTCGGCCTGGCTGTGATCGACGAGCAGCACCGCTTCGGGGTGGCCCAGCGGGCGCGGCTGTGGCAGAAGAGCCGGATACCGCCGCATGTGCTGGTGATGACGGCGACTCCGATACCGCGCACTCTGGCGATGACCGTATACGGCGATCTGGATGTGTCGGTGATAGACGAGCTGCCGCCCGGTCGCAAGCCGGTGACGACGCTGCTGCGGTACGACGAGCAGCGCGACCAGGTGTACCGCGGCATCGGGGCGCAGCTGCGCGAGGGGCGTCAGGCCTACATAGTATATCCGCTGATCGACGAGAACGACAAGCTCGAGCTGAAATCGCTCACGGAGGGCTACGAGCAGATATGCGAGATATTCAGCCACTACCGCGTGGCATTCGTGCACGGGCGGATGAAACCGGCAGAGAAGGACTATCAGATGGGTCTGTTCGCATCGGGCGAGGCGCAGATACTCGTAGCGACCACGGTCATCGAAGTGGGCGTGAACGTGCCGAACGCCACGACGATGGTCATAGAGAACGCCGAGCGGTTCGGGCTGTCGCAACTGCACCAGCTGCGCGGGCGGGTAGGGCGAGGAGCCGACCGCTCGTACTGCATACTGATGACCAAGTACAAAATCGCCAAGGAGACGCGTGAGCGGCTCGAGATCATGACGTCGACGACGGACGGCTTCGTCATAGCTGAGGCGGACATGCGGCTGCGCGGGCCGGGCGACATCGAGGGCACGATGCAGAGCGGCATCCCCTTCGACCTGAAAATCGCCAATCCGGCCACCGACGGCCAGATCATACAGATGGCGCGGACGGCGGCGGAGAAGCTGCTCGACGCCGACCCGGAGCTGAGGGCGGCGGAAAATGCGGGGTTTGCCCGTGCGTTGGCCGACGCTGTCAGCCGCACGGCCGACTGGAGCCGGATCAGCTGAATTATTTTAGAGAAATTTTGAGGCGAAACAGTTGTGAGTTAGCCGAAAAAGTGTTAACTTTGCGGCCGAAAAGGCGTAATCTCTGGCGCAGACACGTAGCTCGCGAATATTGCGCAATTATTTAACATTCTAAATATCAATTTACAATGGACCTGATTAAAGTTGCCGAAGAAGCATTTGCCACCGGCAAGCAGCATCCCGACTTCGGCCCCGGCGACACCATCACGGTGGCTTACCGCATCAAAGAGGGTAACAAGGAACGTATTCAGCAGTACCGCGGTGTCGTAATCCGCATCTCGGGCGAAGGCGCGAAGAAGCGCTTCACCGTGCGCAAGATGAGCGACAACATCGGTGTCGAGCGTATTTTCCCGATCGAATCGCCGTTCATCGATTCGATCACCGTCAACAAGTACGGTAAGGTACGTCGCGCAAAGCTTTACTACCTGCGCGCACTCACCGGCAAAAAGGCTCGTATCAAAGAGCGTCGCGTCAAGTAAGGCGGCTCTTTATGCCAGAAACAATAGAGGCTTCCACCCGGACGGGGGGAGGCCTTTATTGTTAAAAGCCGGGGCCGGCACGTTGCGGGCCGGCCCCGGCGGGATGGGCTTGGCGCAGGCTGGAAAGCCTGCTTTCCATAGGCGCAGGC
>CAJJQT010000334.1 GCA_905193995.1 uncultured Porphyromonadaceae bacterium
CGTGCCCGACAGTGAGGTCACGCACGACGGGGGCAACTTCCGGGCCCGAATCGTCCATCTTTCGCCGGAGACGGCTTACGAGGCACGCGCATACTCTGACGACGCTTTCGGCGAGGTTGTAAAGTTCACCACCGGATCCGTCGTTCAGGTGCCGAACACGAATCTTGACGAATGGTGGCTCAACGGCAAAGTGTGGAATCCATGGCCGGAGGGAGGCACACCGTACTGGGACACCGGCAACAAGGGCGCCACGACTCTCGGGCCGTCGAACAGCACGCCGACGGATGATACGTCGACCGGCACCGGTTGGGCGGCACGGCTTGAAACCAAGTTCGTAGGCATCGGCGCCCTGGGCAAGCTTGCCGCGGGCAATCTGTTTGTCGGTCTGTATTTCAAGACCGACGGCACAAACGGCATCCTTCACTTCGGACGCCCCTTCACCCAGAGGCCTACCAAGCTGCGTGGCTATCTGAAGTACACGTCGTCGACGATCAATTACGCATCCGATGAGTGGACGGCTCTTAAGGGGCAGCCCGATACGTGCATTGTATGGTGTGCGCTGATAGACCAGAACGAGCCGTTCGAGATCCGCACAAATCCGCGCAACCGCCAGCTTTTTGATTCAAACGGCTCATACGTAGTGGCCTACGGCAAGGTCGAGTATGGCCAGACGATCGAGAACTACATACCATTCGAGTTCGAGCTCGACTACAAGTCGACTTCGCGTGTTCCGAAATATATACTCATCACGGCTTCGGCCAGCAAATACGGCGACTACTTCACAGGGGGGACGGGCTCAGTGCTGTATCTCGACGATCTGGAGTTGCTTTATGACTACTAATGCCGATTATGTTAGCATTCAGTTACATGACAGTTACGAGTATTGACAAATTGAGAACAAATTTGTAACTTTGTGCTAACAAATATACGAATTATGGAAAAGTCATTGACAATTGATGGTATAAAGATCAATTATCGCCACGGCGGTAAGGGCGATCCTTTCATTCTGATGCACGGATGGGGCTGCGACAGCAGCGCACTTGGTCTTTTCGAACGCGTCGGACTTGAAAACCACACTGTCTACAACATAGACCTCCCCGGCTTCGGCAAGTCTGACGAACCGCTTACGCCGTGGGGTATAGAAGAATACACGCATATGCTCGAGAATTTCTGCAAGGAACTCGGCATTGTCAACCCTATAGTGCTCGGCCACTCATTCGGCGGCCGCGTAGCTCTCCTCTTTGCGTCGCGCAACAAAGTGCGTAAACTAATTCTGGTCGACGCAGCCGGAGTCAAGCCGCGCCGCTCACTAAAATATTATCTGAAGGTATATTCGTTCAAGCTCGGCAAGTTGATCTATCCGGCATTGGTCGGCAAAGAAAAGGCGAAGGAGAAGATTGAGGCCATGCGCTCGCGCCGCGGCTCGTACGACTACAACAACTGCTCGCCTATGATGCGCCGTGTCATGGTCAACGTGGTCAACGCCGACCTTCGGAGCTGCATGAAGAAGATTGAGGCTCCGACTCTGCTTCTCTGGGGCGAGAACGATACGGCCACACCCATGCGCGACGCCCGAATCATGCTCAAGCGTATCCCCGACTCGGGGCTGATATCATTTGCCGGCGCCGGGCATTTCTCATTTGTCGACAATCCCTATCAGTCAGCGGCAGCCGTGCGCCGTTTTCTGCTGCAGGGACCAAAGTAAAAGTCAGTTTATGGAATTAATACTTTACGGCATAGTCCTCGGTATGATAGCGTCGTGTACGAGTCTGGAACTCTCGCGCGACCTGATGATGTATCAGCAGAATTCCTATCGTCCGGAGCGCTACAGGCGTTGGCTGGGCGAATCGGGCGATACCACGTCGCTGTGGCGTCTGCTCGGACTCGTGATTTTCTTTATTGCCATCTCCACGCTCTCGCACCCCTACGCCTCGGCAGCTCTCATCGGTATGTTCGGTCTGGCCATGACCTGGAATCTTGCCGTGAAGAAGTACAAAA
>CAJJQT010000335.1 GCA_905193995.1 uncultured Porphyromonadaceae bacterium
CTGTTGTTTTTAGATTATTATATAATTATAAATTGTTAATTTTTAATTCTCAATTTTCAATTATGCATTGCGCATTGCGCATTCCTACTTGATAATGATGTGCCGGTTGTCCTTGTCGCTCTCGTATTCGAAGCGTACATCGTGGCGCAGCGTGTTGAGCGCCTGCTCTATGCCCTCGTCGAGATAGAACTTGCCGCTGAACCGCTCCTTGGCCAGATCGGGACGGCGCATCTCGACGCTTACACCGTAGTATTTCTCGAACCGTGCCAGTATCTCATCCATCGGCAGCTGGCGGAAGCTTATGATGCCGTTGACCCACTCGAGCGTCTCGGGATCCATAGCTCCGGTCACGAACGCTCCGCCCGACGTCTCCGTCAGCCGCTCGCCGGGCGTCAGATCATACACCCGATCGCCGGCCGCGAAGCTCACCGAGCCTTCGACCAGGCTCACCGCGAAATCGGAGCTTGCCGAATAGGCGTCGACGTTGAATTTCGTACCCGTCACCCGCACGTCGCCGCGGACAGTTGTCACCGTGAACGGCTTCGATGCGTCCTTCGCAACAGCGAAGTAGGCCTCGCCGTCGATTTCGACCCGGCGTTCCCCGCCGGTGAACGCGCCCGGGAAGCGCATCGTCGAATTCGAATTGAGCCATACCGACGTGCCGTCGGCCAGCACAAGGCTTATGCGCTGTCCGGCCGGCACCGTGATCTGCTGCATCGGCAGCACGGCCTCGGCCATCTGAGTCTGGAGCACGGCCTGCACGCCCAGTGTCGCGACCACGGCTATGGCAGCCGCCGCGGCCGCCGCCGTGAACACACGCAGCCATCCGCGGCCGCGCCGCGGACCGACCGCCGCGGCCGGAGCCGATTCGTCGGCCTCCAGCAGGCTGACTATGTCGTAGAATTTCCGCTCGTCCATGAACCGGCTGCGGTTCTCGTCCGAGGCTTCGACCCAGCGGCGTATCTCGTGCCGCTCGTCTTCGCTCGCGGCTCCGCTGAAATATCTGTACAGGTGTTCTTTTTCCATGGTATAGCTGCGCCCGCCGCGTACTTTTCTTCCGGCGGTCTATGCTATATTCGGTTCAGCTACGGCGCACCCTAAACGAATCTTTTAAAAAATTCATCTTTTTTAATAAAAAATTCACTAAAAATCTCTCTGACCGTCCCATAATCCACATATATCTATGCATTGAATAGTAATTCGACTTTCGCCGGGGCGCCCCCGCTACTTACCAGTCGGGCAAAAGCACAGCCAGTATCAGATAGATATCGCCGAAGCGGCCGCGCAGCAGCCGCAGCGCCGACGATATGCGGTACTCCACCGTCTTGACCGACACTCCCGTTTCGGCTGCTATCTCGGCATACGTCTTGTTCTCGATGCGGCTCATCATGAATATGCGGCGCGTGGCCTCGGGCATATCGTCCAGCGCCTCACGGAAACGCCGCTGCAGATCCTTGTCGTAGAGCCAGTCAGGATCGAATGCCTGCAGAGTCGCTATGCTCATCTCCAGCTCCCACTGCGCGTCGCTCAGTATGCTGGCCTCCGCAGCCCTCTTTATCTGCTCGTGGCGCAGACAGTCTATGCACTTGCCCTTGATCACACTCAGCAGATACGATTCAGGATTCCGGCCCGGATCGAGCTCGTCGTAATGCTCCAGAACGTAGACGAAACTTTCCATCACTATATCCTGCGCATGCTGCGCCGAGCGGATGTACAGCATGGCGAACCGCTCGAACTTCCGCCGGGATTCGAACAGCCGTTCTACGACTTTATATCGGTTCGTTTCGCTGGACATCACTTCCTGTCAGCCGGATGACGGCGGTGTGTGTCTTGCGAATATTCGCACCGCTTGCGACTGAAATCGCACAAAAGTAGCAACAATGTTTCAAATGTCCAAAAAAATCATCATTTTCTTTCAAAATATCCCTCTCTTCTTACCAATTTATGTTAACAATCCATAACGGAGGCCTGCGCGGCCACCCGTCCGGGCGGCCGC
>CAJJQT010000336.1 GCA_905193995.1 uncultured Porphyromonadaceae bacterium
ATGCCCGCGACGCCGCCCAGCGCTTCGCCGCCGACTCCCACAGCGACCTTGGCAAGATCGTCACCGCCAGCCAGGGGCAGTTCACCATCGACGACCGCGACCAGTACACCCCCTACAAAAAGACCGTCCGCGTAGTCCCCTCCATAACCTACGAGCTCAAAAACTGACGGAAAGACACCCAACCGTCATATAGAGACGCCGCTTTGTTACGCGCAAGTTAACGCGCTGTATATCTGCGCCGTAAACCGCACGTCGCAAAGCGACGTCCCTACCTACAACCCAACTCACGCCGACCCAATTTGTTCCTTCGATGGTACAAAACCCAAAATGAGTTATTACTGGCCGGGAGTCAGTCGGGGTAGACGGGCGGGAGGCCGGCCTCGGGGTACATGTTGGCTTCCCAGAAGCGGACGGCCAAAGTGCCGCATACCCGCGCTTCATATCGTCTTACCGAGGTCATATGCCTCCTTCATGAATGCTGACTGCTCCACGGCGCCTTTACGGCCCATACCGACGGCCTTGACCATACCGCGCTCGACCGGATCGGGCAGACATACTACAAATCCGCGGAATGCAAAGATAGCCGTTTCGGCCGTCGATTCCTCGGCGTCGGCACATGCCGTTATATAGTAGAATTCCTTGCCGCCAAGGCCCTGATTGCGGTAGCATCGGTCCATGAGCGTCTTGAGCTGGCCGTCGATATTCATATAGTAAACAGGGCTCGAAAGCACTATGATGTCGGCCTTGACCATTTTTTCGATGATCAGCGGCGCCTGATCGCCTTCGGCCACCGAATCGGCCGAATGTTCGTGACATTCATGAAAGAAGTCGATTTTATAATCGTCAAGGAAGATTTTCTCCACGTCGCCGCCGGCTTCTCGTGCACCGCGAACAAATTCGTCGCAGAGCAGGTCGGTATTGCCACCGCGGCGGGGACTTGCCGAAATGACGAGCACCTTCTTTTCGGCCTTGTTCAAAGTCGAGACATCCGACTGCCGGATGTCATACACCGGCAGATTCTGAACTGTGGCCGCCGGCTCTGCGACCGCCTCGTCGCCGGACGTTTTGGCACATGAGCCAAGCCAAAGACACATAGCCGCGCAAGCGACGGCGACAGACAACTTCATTACGGAATAATTATTTACAAACATCATAATAATAGTTTAATCGGGTTACTGTGCAGGTTCGTTCTCTGCTGCATAGGTTTCAACCGGCAAAATTAGGCATAATATCCGGCATACGCTTATGATTATTTCCGTATTTTCAGCAATAAATTCTGAAATAGATATTTATGATTCGGGAACAGCGGCATTTATGTTCGCGGCTGTTGCATATTTTTCCAATTATGTATTTAACTGCCGAATTTTTCATAACACTCCGCCGAAATTCAATAACTAATTTTGCGCAACCAATTTAAAACCCGACATATCAAACATTAAAGCTATGAACAGACTGCTGGCCATACCCGATTCAAGCCCCGCAGCCATTCGCCGCGCCGTCGAGGGCTCACTGCGACGCCTGCGCACCGACCATATCGACCTCTACTACCAGCACCGTATCGATCCGGCTGTCGAGCCTGAAACCGTTGCCGGAGTCATGCGCGACCTGATCAACGAGGGAAAGATCCTGCACTGGGGGATATCCGAAGCCGACGGTGACTATCTGCGGCGAGCCCACGCGGTATGTCGTGTCGCCGCAGTTCAGAACCGCTATTCAATGATGGCACGGTGGTACGAGAGTCTTTTTCCGACTCTCGAAGAGCTGGGAATCGGTTTTGTGGCATTCTCACCTCTCGCCAACGGATTGCTCACTGCAAAATTTGATGCGACCGCCAAGTTTGACCCGCATTCCGACTATCGCGCCGCAATGCCCCAGTTCCAGAAAGAGAGTTACAGCCGTAACAGCGAACTCATCGACTATATAAGGCTACTCGCCGCCGGCCATCACGCTACTCCGTCGCAGATTTTCCTGGCATGGATGCTGTGCAAG
>CAJJQT010000337.1 GCA_905193995.1 uncultured Porphyromonadaceae bacterium
CCTCAGCTCGTTCGGCGTCGATACGTCCGTCATTGAATATTGTAAGGAAATTCTGCCGCCGTTCGATCCTGATATGGCCAAGCGTCTCCGTATGATACTGAACCGCCGCGGCGTCACATTCAAGACCGGTTGCAAGGTCGAATCGATCGCAAAGACCGACGTAGGTGTTGCCGTGACGTATTCGGGCAAAAAAGGACCGGAAACGGCCGAAGCATCCGTCGCGGTATGCGCGGTGGGACGCCGTCCTGTCGTGCCTGAAGGTCTCGATGCAGCCGGAGTCGAGACAGACAGCCGCGGTTTCATCGCGGTGAATGAAAAAATGGAGACATCGGCTGACGGCGTCTACGCCATAGGCGATGTCAACGGTCTTTCGATGCTCGCCCACAGCGCCGTTGCACAAGGCAAAGTCGTTCTCGGCCATGAGGACGCCTTCGACCGCAGGGCGATCCCGTCTGTAGTTTTCACAAATCCGGAAATCGCCATGTGCGGCCTCTCGGAAGCACATCTCCAGGCGGAGGGGACAGACTACCGTACGGTGAAGCGGCAGTTCGCATCGCTTGGCAAAGCCTGTGCGATAGGTCAGACAGAAGGGCTTGCTAAATTCCTCGTTTCGGCCAGTGACGGCAGGATTCTCGGCGCTACAGTCCTTGGCCCGCACGCCTCTGATCTGATTGCGGAAGCGACAATTCTTATTCGCGACGGCCGTAGTCTCGAAGATGCCTCCACCCGCTACATCCACGCCCACCCGACCCTGTCGGAGATCTTCGCCTGAACCTGCGCTTCGCCCCCTATTCATCATATTCATCACATTTTGTCAATCTACAATGAAAAAGATACTTTCCATTGCTATGGCTCTTGCTGCGCTATGCGGTTTCGCTGCCAACGATATGCTCACGATCTACGGCCGCGTCAAGGACGCCGTAACAAAAGCGGACATCCGCACGGCATATGTCTACAGACTTGACTCGGCAGGCATTCCCGTCGATTCGGCTTTGTCAAATAGAGGGCTTACGTTCAACGACGGCGTCATCGACACGCTTTCGATGTTCTTTATGAGCGTACCGCGTACAGACAGTCTCTGCATGCTCGAATTCCGCTGCGAGGGTTATAAGCCGCTTCTGCTGCCTTATGACATATCAAACGTAGGGCGCCGCGAAGAATCACGCTCGCTCGAGACAATCTTTCTCGACCGGGCCCCTGTGGCGCTGCACGACGTTACGGTGACTTCGACCAAGATCAAATTCTACAACAAGGGCGACACGGTCGTTTACAACGCCGATGCCTTCCAGCTTGCCGAAGGCTCGATGCTCGACGCGCTGATTGCCCAGCTTCCGGGGGCCGAACTCAACACTGACGGCCAGATCAAGATCAACGGTCAGTTCGTCGAGTCACTGCTGCTCAACGGCAAGGAATTCATGGACGGCAACAACAACGTGATGCTCGAGAATATAGCCGCGTATACGGTCAAGGATATTCAGGTATACGAAGGGCAGAAGGTAGCCGACCGGCTCAGAGGCGATCTCCTCGCTACGAAAGTCCTTACAATGGATGTACGGCTCAAAAAGGAGTTCAGTATGGGATGGCTTATCAATGCACAGGCAGGTTACGGCACCGAAGACAGATATCTGGCAAAACTCTTCGCCAATATGTTTACTAATACGTCGCGCGTCTCACTGATCGGCAACGTCAACAATCTGAACGACAACCGGCGTCCTGGCCGAAACGACACATGGACGCCCGAGCATATGCCGGCCGGCCGCAAGGAATACCGCATGGCCGGTCTGGACTATAATTTCAGCGACGCTCGGGAAATGAAAGTCGCCAGCGGCAGCGTCGCATTCGCCCAGTCGGTCAACAACGACTTCCGCAGCACGTCGCAGACCAACTTTCTGCCCGGCGGCGACACATACGACCGATCGTTCGTCAACAGCCGCCTGCGCGAGATATCGCTCAAGACCGACCATGATTTTT
>CAJJQT010000338.1 GCA_905193995.1 uncultured Porphyromonadaceae bacterium
TGCCCCGCCGCTACGTGACCGACGACATGAAGCCGGGGCAGGAAATCCGCGTTTTCGTCTACACCGACGGGGAGGACCGACCCGTAGCCACGACCGACACGCCCTACGCCACCGTGGGCGAGTTCGCGTTCCTGCAGGTCCGAGACGTCAACTCGACCGGGGCGTTTCTCGACTGGGGCGTGATGAAGGACCTGCTCGTGCCCTACTCCGAACAGAAAGTGAGAATGGTGCGCGGCGGCATCTACCCGGTGTATGTGTACCTGGACGACGTGACGAAGCGGCCCGTGGCCTCGGCGCGGCTCGACCGCTTTCTCGGCAACGTACCGGCCGACTACCGGCCCGGAACGCGCGTAACCGCCCTGGTCATCAGCCACAGCGACATCGGCTACCGCGTCATCGTCGACAACCTGCACCGGGGCATGATCTATGACAACGAACTGCGGCGGCCGCTCGAGATCGGTCAGACCGTCGTGGCTCATGTAAAATTCGTGCGGCCCGACGGCAAGATCGACCTGGCCGCCGGCCCTGCGGCCGTCGACCGCATGGGGGCGGCCTGCAAGCGCATCCTCGACGCGCTCGACCGCGCGCCCGAGCATACGCTCATGCTGAGCGACAGCTCCGACCCGGGCGCCATCCGCGCAGCGCTCGGCTGCAGCAAGAAGGATTTCAAAAAAGCCGTCGGACACCTGTACAAGGAAGGCCGCATAATGATAGGCGAAGACAGAATCAGCAGGCTGTCAAACGACTAACAATTTTTAACTAAAAAAACCGGAGCAAATATTTGGCGGCTCCGGATAAATGGCGTAACTTTGCATCATCAAACGGCGATTTAGTGTAGTGGCCTAGCACGCCACCCTCTCACGGTGGAGACCAGGGTTCGATTCCCTGATTCGCTACTCGCCCAAGCAAAGCCCCGGCAGCGCAAGCAGCCGGGGCTTTGATATTTTCGGGGGGGAGCGGGCGTCGGGAGAGCAGGCGTCTCGCCTGCGGTGCAGTATGCAGGGTATCTACTCTCCGGGACATTGCTTCTTGGGCCGCAGGCCGGAAAGCCTGCTTTCCCGGCTGCGCGTCGGTGCTTTTCTGATATCTTATATATATGTAAAAAAGAGTGAGTGGCGTGCCACTCACTCTTTTTTATTAGGGGTCTTGTGTTGTTACTTATCGTCGGTGTCCTTGAGACGCGGCACGGCGGTGAAGCTCGTGACGCCGCCTGCGGGGATGTCGTCCTCGGAAGCCACGACTTCTACGTCGTAGGCCAGCAGGGCATATGCCGGTGATTTGTCGACGGCATAGACCGGAGCGTAGAGCTCGAGCAGGTGTCCGCCCAGCGGGGTGTCTTCGCTGACGAAGATGTCGAATGCGAAGTTATCGGAAGCATTGGCCGTCGTGCCCAGGCGCTGATAGTCCCAGAAATATTCCACGTATGTGAGCAGGGCAGCCTTGCCGGCTTCGTTGTTGACGACCTTTACGGCGTCGATACTGAATGTTTCGCCCTGTACGACGTAGATTGTACCGTCGACGTACGTTGCGTCGGAGATATCGATGATGAAGTTTACATCGGGGTTGTCATCGTCGTCGCTGCATGATGTGAAGCCCAACAGAGGCAGTGCAAAGATAAAAAGATAAAGCAGTCTTTTCATAATCCTGAATTTTGGTGAGAAAACGTGTGTTTAATAAACTAACTGAATAAGCAGAAGCAACCTACTGCATCTACATAATAAATAACCGACGGAGTGAAGATTGGTTCACTCCGCCGGCCGATATTTAAGTCAAAAAGGTCAGTTGCGGAAGACGAGCGTGTCGGCGGCCTTGTCGTAGTCGATCACGATGGGATGCTCGCGCGATACTTTCTGGGCCAGGATATCCTTGGAGAGGCGGTTGAGCACCAGGCGGTGGATGGCACGCTTGACGGGTCGGGCGCCGAATTCGGGATCATATCCCTCGTCGGCGAGGA
>CAJJQT010000339.1 GCA_905193995.1 uncultured Porphyromonadaceae bacterium
TATATACGGCAGACGCGCCCGGCACATCAGTCAGCAGCTTGCCGATCAGGCCGCCGGTGCAGGATTCCGCCGTGGCAAGCGTCAAGCCCTGTTCTTTCAGGCGGCTGACGACAGCCTCAGCCCTTGTGTTCATCTTCATAGTAGCGGATCTGGGTCTTTTCCGTGTTGGCGATGGCGCGGGCGATGAGCAGGTGCTCCCAGGCGTAGGCGCGGGCGTGGGGCCAGTTGGCCGGGACGAGCAGCAGGTCGTAGGCGCAGCCGCAGTTGCGTGACCAGACGGGGAAGCGCAGATCGTAGCAGATGATCATGGAGACGTTCCAGCCGCGGTAGCGGATCAGGGGCATGGAACCGGTGCCGGCTGTGAATAGCCGGGCTTCGGCGCTGGGCGAGAAGAGGTGGTGCTTGTCGTAGAATGTCTCGTCGCCTGAGGGCTCGATGAAGAATCCGCGGTTGTAGATGTGGCTGCCGGTGCGGGCCGTGAACGAGCCGGCGACGGCGAGGTTGTGGCGCCGCGCCAGCTGGGCGACGGTTGCCATGGTGGATCCGCCGTTGGTCTGCGCCACGTCGGCGAGGGCTGTGGCGTCGCCGACGAAACCGGTCGAGAAAAGCTCGGGCAGGACGACGAGGTCGGTGTCGGGCTCGAGCATCTCGAGCGCACGGCCCAGGGCCGAGAGGTTGGCCGCGGGGTCGCACCACACGGTGTCGAGGGCGACGGTGGCTACTTTGAGATTACTGCTCATCGGTAGAGAATTTTTCGGGATATTTGCCCGCGTAGGGCCGGTAAAAGGCCTTGACGGCGCGGAGGTCGGCGTCGGCGTCGCCGGTTGGCTCGAAGACGGTGTCGACCGTGATGCGGCGCGTGGGGTAGTCGATGACGCCGAGTACTATCGGCACGCCCGTGTCGTAGGCTATGTGGAGGAAGCCGGTGTGCCAGTGCGAGGTGCGGCTGCGGGTGCCCTCCGGGGTGATGGCGAGCTGCAGGCGCGGGGCCTCGTCGAACATGCGGCAGACGGCCGCGGTGAGCGAGCCGCGCTTTTTGCGGCGCGGGACGGGCACGCCGCCGATGGCGCGGAACAGGCAGCCCAGGGGCCAGAAGAACCACTGCTCCTTCATCAGGAAGCCGGCGTGGCGCCCGACGGAGGCGTAGGCCAGCTTGCCGAGAATGAAATCCCAGTTGCTGGTGTGGGGCGCCACGCAGATCACGCACTTGGGAAAGTCGGGCACGGTGACGCTGACTTTCCAGCCGAAGAGTCTTAGTATCAGTCGGGAGAGGCGCATCAGATGCCGGCAAGCTTTTTGCGCTCGTCAGCGGGCACGGCGGCGTTCATCTCCTTGACCAGGACCAGGACCTTCTCGCCGAATTCCTTGCGGAGGCTTGCGAAGGCCTGCTTGTAGTAGGCGCGGCGGCCGCGGTTGTAGGCGTGGAGGTCGTCGAAGTCGCGGGGCACCTTGTCGAAGGCCACGGTGACCATGCCGCGCGAGTTGACCTGGAGTGCGGCGATCTCGCTGACGATGCGGTTGACGGTGGCGCGGTCGATGTTGTCGAGGACATGTGAGGCGAGGAGTATTTCGGCGGCCAGTTCGCCGCAAACGTACGAGATTTTTTTCTTGAGTTGTCGTCTTGAAGCCATAATTATGGTGTTTTATCGGGTTAGTTACTTAGTTATCAGTAGCCGCGGTCGGCTATGTATTTCTTGAGGGCGTGGAAGGTGGGCGCGAGCTTGTCGGCCGCGGCGGGCTTTGACATAAAACGCGTGAACTGGAGCGGGAGTTCGACGGCGCGTCCGGTGATTGATGTCATCGTGTCGAGCGACTTGGCGGGGTGCGCCGTGGCGAGCGCCACGACGGGGCGGCCGGCAGGGGCGGCCCTGCGGGCGGCGTAGAGGGCGACGGCGGTGTGTGGGTCGGCGGTGTAGCGGTGGTCGAAGATGCAGGTGTTGATGGTGTCGGCGA
>CAJJQT010000340.1 GCA_905193995.1 uncultured Porphyromonadaceae bacterium
CTCTCCGCGGCAAAGCCAAGCAGATCGAGGAGAAAATCGATGAGCGCACTCTCACGGCGTTCAAGCGCATCCGAAAGAATGCGCGCAATGGTCTCGGTATCGTCTATGTGCAGCGCGACGCTTGTGGCGGATGCTTCAACCGCATTCCCCCGCAGAAGCAGATGGAGATCCGCATGCACAAGAAAGTAATCGTCTGCGAATACTGCGGACGCATCATGATCGACCCGGTTCTCGCCGGCGTCGAGGAAGCGCCCAAGGCAGATTGACCTTATGCCGACGGACGCACCACGTTGAGGATGCGTCCCGTATTATTGAAGTACGAGGCGGCCAGATGATATATATCTGAGTCGCCGTACTTTTTATACAGGTCGTCGAGCTGGCTTTCATCGACGTTGTCGATCTCGCCGCGGTCGTAGGCGGCTTCGATGCGGTCGGCAGTCTCGTCGAAAGTGTTCTGGTTCATCCACGACGAAAGCTGTCCGTTGCGGCGTTCTGATTTGCCCATCGCGCGGCCGGCCTTGCGATAGCTGTCGACGATGTATTTTACTATTTTTTCAGTTGTCGGATACTTCATGGCTGTGTGTTTTTTAGCTTTTAGATTATAACGCCGGCACGCGTCCGAAAGTTGTGCGTCAGAACAGATTGCGGCGCGGCAGCATTGACCCGAACTCTTTGCGGAGTCTGTCGGTCAGCGCCGACATCGACGACGCGAACCGGTATCCGATCCATACGCCGGTGTTGGTCGACATAACCCAGCATTCGCCGTCGGGAAACTGCTTGATCAACACGTGCGACGAATAGAGCGTGCCCGTGCGCACCCATGCTCCGTCGTCGGTGACATGGCTCCATCCGCGGGCGCGGGGCTGTATCGAATCATATTCGGTCATCATTGCCACTGTTCCGGCGCCGAATATGTCGCGCACGCCGTCAATGCCGTCGATAGCCGCCACCAGGCGTGCGAGTCCGGGCGCGGAGGCTACCCATCCGCCTCCTCCCATGAGACCTTCGATATCGGCTCCTCCGTATACTCGCGGAACCTGCCGCCCGCTGCCGTTGAATTCGTCGACGAGCTTGTCGTCAGGTGCGTAGTACCGGGCCTCGTCGGGCGCGCGGTCGGCATAGTAGTTGCCTGCGGCATGAAAGCCTCCGGCTCCGATCGGTGCGAGCACGCTTTCCTGCACGAAGTCCCAATAGCTCTTGCCGGTAACTTTTTCGATTACAAGCGACAGCAGCATATAGCCGAAGTTGCTGTAGCTGTAGACCGTGCCGGGCTCCGCAGCGAGCCGCCTGGATATTATCAGGCTGGCGAGGTTGCCGAAGCGCGGTGCTGACGCGAGCTTATGGTTTTTCATCAGGTCGAGCTGGCTGAACATCGGATCGCCTGCGCGGGTCGAGAAACCGGCGGTGTGCGTCAGCAGGTGATCGACTGTGATGTCGTATATGCGGTCGTCGGTGATGGCGCCCGTGTATGCCGTATCGTTAAGCACACCCTTGGGACCGAAGACAGGCATATCGAGGGTCAGCAGGCTGTCGCGGCACATTTTCATTATCGCCACTGCGGTGACGAGTTTCGAGGCCGAGGCGATACGCACGCCGGTGGTCGGTTTCATCGGCTCGCCTGCTTCCTCGTCGGCCCAGCCGAAGCCGCGGGCATAGAGCAGCGAGTCGTTGCGGGTAACGGCCAGCGACAGCCCGTGCAGACCCCATTTTGCCATGAAACGTTCGATCTCGGTATCCATCGGTCTGAGTGCCGCGAGGTCGGAGGATGCGTTCGTGAGAGTGTCGTACCACTCGGTGGTGTAGTCGGGATATTTCTCGGAGGCAGCGGGATCGGCAGCGCCATGGACGCGGTCATCCCCCTGTTCCAGCAGCATGCCATCGACCATTTTATCGCCGAGAAGACCATGGACGGCATCGGCGGCTTCCTGGCCCCCTATATTCTG
>CAJJQT010000341.1 GCA_905193995.1 uncultured Porphyromonadaceae bacterium
CAGAACGAGGATGGCAAGACTGTCCGCGCCATGGACGTCCTCTTCCCCCAGATCGGCGAGGTCATCGGCGGCAGCGAGCGCGAGGCCGACTACGACAAGCTGCTCCGCCGCATCGAGGAGCTCCACATCCCCATGAAGGATATGTGCTGGTACCTCGATACGCGCCGTTTCGGCACGGTGCCTCACTCGGGCTTCGGCCTGGGATTCGAGCGCCTGCTTCTCTTCGTCACCGGCATGTCGAACATCCGCGACGTCATTCCCTTCCCCCGCACTCCCAAGAACTGCGAGTATTGATCGCACACCCCCACAGTGAGCACCGCGGCCTACGCAGCCGCGGCGCTCACATCTATTATATGTATGAGGTGTCCTTAATTAAATATGTTTAATTCCAATTGGTACAGAAGATTTTGACATCTATGGTATTCATGGCGGCGGCTGCGACGGTCGCGGCCACCGACTTTTCAGAACTTGAGGCGGCTCTCGACAGCCGCTGGGGCGCAGGCGAGCCCGGCGGTGCGGTCGTCATAGCCCGCGGCGACTCCGTCATTTACGAGCGCTACAGCGGAGTCGCCGACCTCGCCACGAACGAGGAAATCTCGCCCGCCACGCGCTTCAACATCGCTTCGGTCTCAAAGCAGTTCACCGTCATGGCCCTGCTGCAGCAGGCCCGCCTCTACCGCGGCGGCTTGCCGCTGCTCGACATGCCTATGGATACGTTCGTCACCTACGCGCAGCCCTGGTGGCACGACATCACGCCCGCCATGCTCGCCTCGCACACCTCGGGTCTCGACGATCAGCGCAGCGGCTCACATGAGTGGAAGATCAACGCCACCGACGACGATGCCGTCGCCTATTTCGAGCATCTTGAGGCTCCGGCGCACGGTCCCGGCGAGTATTACGACTATCTCAACCCGTCGTTCGTGCTGCTCGCCCGAGTCGTCGAGCAGCTTTCGGGCCGCGGGTTCACCGAATACGTAGCCGAAAATCTCTTTGCGCCGGCCGGCATGACCGACACCTATTACTTCGACCGCGACGCCTCGTCCGAATCGCAGGCCCACGCCTACATCCCCTCTGCCGACGGCTCCTGGCAGCAGTACGACTTCGGCGAGGAGACATTCTTCGCCACCCGTCCCGACGGCGGCATCTACTCCACCGCCCGCGACATGCTCCGCTGGCTCGACGCCCTCCGCGACGGCCGCGTGCTGCCCGCCTCGTGGGTCGCACTTTCGCGTCAGCCCCGCGTGAGCGTCTCGGCCAGTCCATACTGCTCGTATCAGCGCCGTCCCGACACCTGGTATGCCCTCGGCCAGTTCGTCGAGCATCCCGCCGGAAAGCCGCTCAAGGTCTTTCATACCGGCGACAACGGCGGCTTCCAGGCCTATGTGGCCGTCTATCCCGATACCGACACCAGAATAGTCGTGCTCGAGAACCGCAACGACCGCTCGCGCTCGCAGCTGGTCGACCTAATCGACAAAACCCTCGGATACAGATGAAAGTCCTCAGATTTTTCCGCTCGTGGTGGCCTACGATGGCCGTAGTGGCCGTCATCATCTACGCCACATGGGTCCCGCAGCCCGTCGACCCCGACGACATACCGCCCCTGCCGCATATCGACAAGGTCATTCACGCCGTCATGATGGGCGGTCTGGCCGGAGCGCTGCTCTTCGACTGGCGTCGCATGTCGCCGGCCGCGCACCCGCTGACGCGCCGCGTCATGTATGCTGTCATTGCCGCCGTGGTCGCTTTCTCCATCGTCGACGAGGTCGTTCAGGGCCTCCTGCCGATCGGCCGTCCGTCCGACTGGCTCGACCTCGTGGCCGACTTCTTCGGCGGCGTCATCGGCGCCCTTCTCGGCCGCCCCGCCGTCAACGCCATCTATCGCAAAAAGATCTCTCCTTCACGCTAAACAAACCACGGCCCCG
>CAJJQT010000342.1 GCA_905193995.1 uncultured Porphyromonadaceae bacterium
GATCGAACGCTGGCCGGGCGGCATGCTCACCAACTTCCCCACGATCCGCAAGGCCGTCAAGAAGATGACCTCGATCGACAAGATGACCAAGGACGGTACGTTCGACAACCTTTCGAAACGCGAACGCCTGCAGATCACCCGTCAGCGCGCCAAGCTCGAGAAGACTCTGGGCTCGATCGCCGACCTGAACCGTCTGCCGTCGGCCCTGTTCGTAGTCGACGTGCTCAAGGAGCGCATCGCCGTAGCAGAAGCCAACCGCCTCGGTATCCCCGTGTTCGCCATGGTCGACACCAACTCGGATCCCAACAACATCGATTTCGTGATCCCCGCCAATGACGACGCATCGAAGTCGATCGAGCTCGTCGTAGGCTCGCTCGTGGCCGCCATGAACGAAGGCCTCGAGGAACGCAAGGCCGAGAAGGTCGACACCGCCGCCGCAGGCGAAGGCGAGGCCGCTCCCGCTCCCAAGCGCGAACGCCGCCGCGTGCGCAAGGCCGACGCCGCCCCCGAAGCGTCGGAAGCTCCCGCCGAAGCCCCCGCAGCCGAAGCAGCAGCCGAATAATCAACTCATTATTCCACCAATTAACACCATTATAACTATGGCAGTAACAATGGCAGAAATCACCAAGCTGCGCCACCTCACCAGCGCCGGCCTGATGGACTGCAAAAAAGCTCTCGCCGAGACCGACGGCGACATCGAAAAGGCCGTCGAGATCCTCCGCAAGAAGGGTCAGGCAGTGGCCGCCAAGCGCGAAGACCGCAACGCCGCCGAAGGATGCGTGCTGTCGAAGAACGAAGGCACGTTCGCCGCTATCGTAGCCCTCAACTGCGAGACCGACTTCGTGGCCAAGAACGCCACTTTCGTCGCCCTCACCCAGCAGCTGCTCGACCTGGCCGTGGCCAACAAGGTGAAGAGCCTCGATGAACTCAAGGCCCTGACCGTCGACGGCCGCACGGTAGCCGACCTCGTCACCGAAGAGAGCGGCAAGACCGGCGAGAAGACCGAAATCTCGGCATACGAATGGCTCGAGGCTCCCTCGACCACCTCGTACAACCACCTGGGCAACAAGCTCGCCACCATCGCAGGATTCAACCTCGAAGGCGTCGACTACCAGGTAGGCCGCGACGTGGCCATGCAGATCGCCTCGATGAACCCCGTGGCCGTAGACCAGGCCAGCGTGCCCCAGGCCGTAAAGGACTCGGAGTACAACGTAGCCGTCGAGAAGACCAAGCAGGAGCAGGTCAAGAAGGCTGTCGAAGCCGCCCAGAAGAAGGCCGGCATCAACCCCAACCTCGTTGACTCGCCCGACCACATTGAGTCGAACATCAACAAGGGCTGGCTCACCCGCGAGGAGGCCGACAAGGCCATCGAGATCGCCGAGAAGGTAGGCGCCGAAAAGGCTGCCAACCTCCCCGAGCAGATGATCAAGAACATCGCCCAGGGGCGCCTGAACAAATTCTACAAGGAGAACTGCCTGATGGAACAGGAATTCATCAAGGACGGCGATCTGACCATCGGCAAGTACCTCGAGCAGTCGCAGAAGGGCCTGACCGTCGTAGAATTCAAGCGCGTCAATCTCAACGCCGACTGATCCACCGCCAAGTCTTACAATAATGCGCCGACCCGCCGCGGGCCGGCGCATATTTTTTATGCAGCTGCGTGCATATCAGAGTTATCAGACCAATTAAGCGCGGGTTAGGATAAATTAGCGAAAAGATTTTTGATTATTTGTGGAAAATAGCTAAATTTGCTATTTGGAAAATGGAGCAGCTGTTCTACATATTACCGCGCGGCATGGCCATCGGTGCCCTTTGCGGCTTCTCCGAGCCCACCTGGGCCGCCGTCCTCTTCTCCCTGGTCTTTGCCCTGCTTTTCAACTTTGTCCGCCGCCGCACCCGGCTGGCCAGCGACACGGTC
>CAJJQT010000343.1 GCA_905193995.1 uncultured Porphyromonadaceae bacterium
ATTCGATGCCGCCCGGCAGGTTGGTGACGCTTACGGGCGAGCCGTAGTTGCGCAGCAGGGTAGTGTAGACCATGTTGTAGCGGCTCATGTCGTAGGCCTGGCTGACATTCATGAACTGCGAGGCATACAGTCCGCCGGCCGCGTTGAAGTAGAGTGTAGCGTCGGGCCACCAGTAGCCGGCCATCTGCACGTTGTTGAGGTGAATGACATTGTCGCCGTACGATGACACGGCATATCCCTGATTGATAAGAGCGTTGAGCGACAGATTCAGTGCCGTGCCGAAAGTCACGCCCAGGATTGTCGTGAACGGATGCCAGCCGGGAGCGGGGCGCCACGACGGTGGCGGTGGAGCGGGACGGTAGAATGGCCGTGGGGGTGGCATGTGCGGGCGCGACGGGCCGTAGCCGGGGTGGTAGCCGGGTCCGTGGCCGTGGCCGGGCGGACGGTGTCCCTGAGGCCGGCCGGGCACATAGCCGCTGCCGGGCCGGTGGTCGGGCCGGTGGTCGGGTCGGCCAGGATTATGGTCCTGGCCGGGGCGTCCCGGGTTGCCGGGTCGGTTGCCGGGAGTCGAAGCACCGGGCCGGCCGCCGTGGTTGCTGCCGTGGTTATTGCCATGGTTGCCGCCGCCGGGCCGCGCCTGCGGTGAGGCAGGCTGATGTGTGTTCCCGCCTGAGCGGCCTCGGCCTCGGTTGTTGTCAGCGTCGGCTGTCGGTACGGCCAGTGCAACACACAGCAGTAGCATCCCAACGGTTTTAAATATCCTTTTCATAGTCGTTTGTTTTGTTCATTTTTAATTTAGATGCCCCAGGGCGGCCGCGGTTTAATTCTTCCGCGAAAAAATCGCCTGAGTTCGTGATTTAAAACATATGGCAGGGACGAAAATGAAATCAATTAACTTTATTTAACTAAAAAACACTAAATCGGCCGCATTGTGCAGTAACTTTGCAATCAGGCAAATGCGCCTGCTCTAACTCTAATATCTACTCACTATGAAACATGTTCTACTTCTTGTTCTCGGTTTGCTGACCGGCGCCGTATCGCTCAGCGGCTCAATCACCTATAATATCCATTTTTATCAATCGAAACTCCGTACAAGTCAATCATCATTTGATGGAAAAGATTATACAGAAGTGGAATACGATGGCCTATACAATACCTGTGAATTTGGCCAAGCCAGTCTGCCTTGTCAGAGCATTTCATTCGCTGTGCCGTTTGATGCCGGTGATTTCAAGATCGACTGCAAGGTAGAAAACGTTTCGGAGATCGCAATAAAGGCTCCGGTCTACGATAATCCGAATATAAATTGGGACGGCACGATTGAATACGGCGACGGAGAGCCGTTGCTGGACAATATCATGTATGTAACCTCAGGGTTCAGGAAAGGAGCTTACAGATACCTGAATATGTCGATTCTTCCAATAATTCAAAAGGTAGGGACGGATAACCTGTATTTTTGTGCCGACATCACCGTTACGATAGACTGGACACCGAAGCTTTTCTCCGAGATACGCCAGTATCCCAGCGGAAATTATAATGAAAATGATAATCGCCATGTCAAGGAGAGTGTTGTCAATCCCGAGGATGTGGACAGGTATAAGTATGATCCTCACCGGCCCGACCCGGGTTCGAGAATGGTCGTCGAGGGCCGCACGTGGTGGTATGAGACCTTTGCGCGGGCATCGGTGTATGAAAAACGGTATCTTGAAATCGGTATCGGCATCCGCGAGGAAGTGGAGATCGACGGCGTCAGGTGGCATAAGATCAAGGTAGTCGCCGACCGTATTCTGGACGCGAACGCCGAGCTACTGGAAATGGGCGAGAAGGATCTCTGCATCGGCTATATACGTGAGACGGCCGAGGACGTCTATGTGATGCTCGACAGCGAAGGAATCAGGCAGC
>CAJJQT010000344.1 GCA_905193995.1 uncultured Porphyromonadaceae bacterium
TGGCAGGCCCGGCGGTTGCGGCGTCGGAGGTATTCGGCGATTTCGGGGGTGATTCCGGTGGCGAAGTCGACGGGGTCGTAGCCGAAGTCTTCGACGGCGCGGGCGTTGGAGTAAATGCGGGGCTCGGTCATGCGCCGGACGCGCTCGCGCAGGTCGATGCGGCGCAGCGTCAGCGCCCGCAGCGCTACGGCCGCGGCATAGGCCAGCCGCGGCGGCACGGGCACGAACCACGTGCGCTTGCCCAGCTTGCGGCTGATGGTACGGAATATGTCGATGAATTCGATGGACTCGCCGCCGCTCAGGTCGTAGACCTTGCCGCGGGTGACGGCGTGGTTGAGAAGCACCTTGAGGTAGGCGCGGCCCAGGTCGGCGTCGCGCACGGGGCGGATGGGCGTGCGGCCGTCGCCGATGAGCGGAAAGACGCGCAGTCGGTCGACCAGACGGATGAATACGCTCATGGTGCCGTCGTCCTGCGCGCCGTAGATCATCGTGGGACGCAGCAGGGTGATGTCGCACGGCACACCGGCGGTGGTGTCGGCGATGTCGGCCTCGACCATGCGGTAGTATTCGCCGGCGGCCTTAAACCGCGAGTATATGCCCGATGTGTGGACAAGGATTAGCCAGCGGGGGCCGTCATGGGCGGCGACGGCGGCCTCGACCAGGGAGGCCGACAGATGGATGCCGGCGATGTGGAGCAAAGTGTCGTGGCCGCGGACGGCCTGCTGCAGAAAGGTCGGGTCCTCGAGGTCGCCCTTCACGACTTTGACTTCGGGTGCGGACAGATGTACGCGCGATGGGTCGCGCGCGACAACGGTGACGGAAAAAGGCAGCGCGCCTTCGGTCTCGCGGAGGTCGGCGAGCTGGCTGAGGAACACGCGGCCCGAGCGGCCGGTAGCGCCGGTGACGAGGATGCGTTTCGGTGCCGTATCGGCCTGCATGGTCGCTTATTATTCGAATATGTGCTTGAGTTTCGAGAAGATGCGGCGCTTTTCTTCCTCGCCGGGCGTTACGTTGGGCGAGTTGCGCAGGCTCTCGATAGCGCTCTTTTCGGCAGCCGACAGCTTCTCGGGGATGTAAACCATGACGTTGACGAGCTCGTCGCCGCGCACGCCCGAATGGTCGGGCGACGGCAGCCCCTTGCCGCGCATGCGGAGCACCTTGCCGGGCTGCGTGCCGGGAGCGATTTTCAGTCGGGCGCGGCCGCCGATGGTGGGCACCTCGACGGCCCCGCCGAGGATGGCGGTCGGCAGGTCGAGCATCAGGTTGTAGATGACATCGTTGCCGTCGCGGATAAGCTCGGGATGCTTGATTTCCTCGATGACCACAAGCAGATTGCCGCGCACGCCGCCGTGGCGCGGGGCGTTGCCTTTGCCTTTGACGGTGAGGGTCATGCCGTCGGACACGCCGGCGGGGATGGTGAACGATACCTGCTCGTCCTTGCGTACGATACCCTCGCCGCGGCAGTGTGAGCAGGGTTCGGTGATGACCTTGCCGGAGCCCTCGCATGTGGGGCAGACGACGCGCTCGCGCTGCATGCCGAAGAGCGACTGCACCTGTTCGATGATCGATCCGGTGCCCTGGCAGTGCTGGCAGGTGGCGAAGGCGGTGCCGTCCTTGGCGCCGGTGCCCTTGCAGTACTCGCACTCGACGTAGGTGGGGATCTTGAGGTTCTTGGTGGCGCCGTTGGCGATCTCGTCGAGGGTCAGCTTGACGCGGATGCGCAGGTCGGAGCCGCGGCGCTGGCGCGGACGGGCGCGTCCGCCGGCTGCGCCGCCGAAGCCGCCCGAGGTGAAGTGGCCGCCGAAGATGTCGCCGAACTGCGAGAAGATGTCCTCCATGGTGAATCCGCCGCCGAAACCTCCTCCGAAGCCG
>CAJJQT010000345.1 GCA_905193995.1 uncultured Porphyromonadaceae bacterium
GTCGGTACGGATGCACAGACCGGTGTCGACGAGAAATTTTTCGTTGAAACCTGCACGGATGGCGGCGCCGTATAGGTCGTCGCCGCGGTCGAGTGCATAGCCGAGATGAAACTTTTTGATCATCGCGTCCGAAATGCCGCGCTCGCGGAAGTACGCCAGACCTATGTCGCGGCCGTCGGCCGTTCCGGTCAGTGTCTTTTCGAAATGATCCAGCGCGAAGTCGTTGACAGCATACATCGACTCACGCTCTGCTTCGGCCTGGCGTTCGGCGGTGGTCATCTCCTTCTCCTGGATCTCGATATTGTACTTTTTGGCGAGCCAGCGTATGGCTTCGACATACGACATTCCCTCGAGGTCCATCAGAAAGCTGACAGCCGAGCCGGCCTTACCGCAGCTGAAGCATTTGAATATGCCTTTTGCGGAGTTGACGGAGAAAGACGGCGAACGGTCGTTATGGAACGGGCAGAGCCCCCAGTGGTTGGCACCGCGCTTTTTAAGCGACACGAAGTCGCCGACGACGTCGACGATGTCTGTCGCGTCCATTATCTTGTCAATCGTTATACGGTCAATTCTCGGCATTGCGGAACAAAAGTACTGCATTTTTCGCTAAGAAAAAATAGGGCGGCGCGATTTTTTTGACGCCCGCATCCAGAAGTCGCGATAAAATAGCTATCTTTGCGGCAATATGAAAAGACAGTTTTTCTCCGTTATAATTCTGCTTGTCTCCGGAATTGTCTGCGAGGCATGCACATCGGCTATAGTTGCGGCTTCGCGTTCGGCTTCCGGTCGCCCTATATTATGGAAAAACCGCGACACGGGTGCTGATAACAATTTTCTGGCACGTGTCGAGCCGACAGATTCCACATTCGGATTCATCGGTCTGTTCAACGCCGGAGATTCGGCTCTGTCTGAAGCCTGGATGGGAATGAATGAAGCCGGTTTTGCGATAATGAACACCGCATCGTACAATCTGGCGCCCGATACCGCGGCATACAAGGACCGCGAAGGCGCGGTGATGGCTGCCGCTCTTGCCCGGTGCCGCACGGCCGCCGATTTCGAACAGCTTCTGATCTCATGGCCCAGACCTATGGGCGTACAGGCCAATTTCGGGGTGATAGATGCCGAAGGCGGCGCCGCGTATTTCGAAACCGACGACTACTCGTGGACGCGCTTTGATGTTGCCGACGATCCGCGCGGATATATCGTGCGGACGAATTTTTCTGTGAGCGGTGTGCCAGGTGAAGGCTACGGATATATCCGCTACATCGCCGCCGAGCACTTGATGGAAGAGGCAGCTGAGATCGAGCCCGAACTTTTTGTGCGAGGGCTTTCATGTTCGTACTATCACGGACTGACCGGTCACGACTATCTGGCAGAAGGGGAACGGTATGTATCCGACCGAGATTTCATCCCGCGCGACATCACCACAGCTTCGATTGCAGTAGAAGGTGTATGCAGCAGTGCCGATGTCAGGCAGATGACAATGTGGACGGTTCTCGGCTATCCGCCTTGCGCTCCGCTCTATAAAGTCACGGGTGCCTGCATTCCGGCCGACCTCGGTCCGGGCAGTCCGGGCTGGCGCTCGAAAGCCTGCGAGGAATCAATGCGGCTGCGCGACGCAGCCCGTCCATTCACCGGCGGCAGCGGTCCTAACTACCTGGATCTTGATAAAATACGCGAGAATCTCATCCGGCTTAGATGATTTTTTGTCTCAGGCTGTGATTTTTTTGTCTCAGCCGCGACAAATAAAATAGTATGACAGAAAAACAAGCCGGAAAGAAAGAGAGATTCCTTGCGCTCGCCGATGAGTTCCGCGGCATAATAGCCAAAGTGTGTTCGATCTACGCGAACGCACAGATGCCCT
>CAJJQT010000346.1 GCA_905193995.1 uncultured Porphyromonadaceae bacterium
GTACAATGCGGAGACAAATCCCGACGGCTTCGACTACTCGCAGGTCGACACCGACTGGCAGGATGAAGTGTTCCGCGACGCGTGGATCCAGAACTACCACCTGTCGATCGACGGCGGCGGCGACAAGTTCACCTACTCGCTGAGCGGCAGCTGGTTCAAGCAGGAAGGCACTCTGCTGGGGTCGGACTACAGCCGCTTCACGGCCCGACTGAACACGAGCTACCAGGCTACGCCGTGGCTGAAAGTGGGCGAGAACATTTCGTTCATGGCCTCGGTATCGAAGAATACGTACGAGAACGGCGACAACAACGCCTCTCCGATGGCCAACATGCTGACGGCGGCCTTCGCGATGGCACCGTGGGACCCGACGCACTATCCGGCCGGGTCGGTGAACCGCAACGGCAAAGATCTGAGCGGGGGCATCTCGGCAGGCTCGAACTTCAAGAATGTGACCAACCCTTTCAGCATGCTCGAATACAACCATCCGCACGTGCGCAACGAGCGTTGGGTAGGCAATGTGTTCGCCGAGCTGACCCCGATCAAGAATTTTACGTTCCGCTCGACTTACTCGTTCGACTACCGCATCACGACCAACCGCTCGTTCGGCGACTCGTATGAGGTATCGTCGTTCGACAAGCGCGCCGACAACTTCCTGTCGTCGGACATGGGACGCCACTATTACTATACCGTCGACAATATCCTGACGTATGCCAACCACATCGGCAAGCACGACTTCTCGGCGATGGCCGGCCAGACTGTGGAGGAATACTCCTACTACAGCATCGGGGGCAGCGGCTCGACGATCCTCAATCCCGTGGACCGCAACTGGTACCTGTCGCAGGTGACCGACGACTTCTCGCGGCCGGGCGACAGCGTGAGCCGCAACCGCCGCTTCTCGTGGCTGGGGCGCCTTCACTACAGCTACGACGACCGCTATCTGGCGACGGTCAACTTCCGCGCCGACGGCTCGAGCAAGTTCCCCGAGAACTCGTGGGGCTACTTTCCGTCGTTCGCCTTGGCGTGGCGTCTGAAATCGGAATCGTTCCTGAAAGACTTCACCCCACTGACGAACCTGAAGCTGCGTCTGGGCTGGGGTAAGGTCGGCAACGACAATATCGGCAACAACGCCTTCCTCCTGACCATGTTCAATACCGGCCCGACGTTTGTCGACTACGTCTTCGGGCAGGACCAGCAGCTCGCCAACGGCGCCACCGTGCTGACGTGGATCAACCGCGGCGGCCACTGGGAAAACACCGAGCAGTGGAGCGCCGGAGTCGACTTCGGCTTCTTCCAGAACCGCCTGACGGGTTCGGTCGACGGCTTCATCCGCGATACCAAGGACATGCTGATGAGCGTGACCGCTCCGGCCCACGTCGGCAACCGCCTGTCGGCCACCGCCAATGTAGGCGAGGTCCGCAACAAGGGCATAGAGATCACGCTCGAGCACCGCAACACGCTGGGCAAGGACTTCTCGTACAGCATCAGCGGCAACGTATCGTTCATCAGCAACAAGCTGACGCACCTCAACGGCGGCTCGGTGATCCGCACCAACTACGACCAGGTGCAGGTAGTGGACGAGGGATATCCGCTGTACTACGATGCAGTGAATGAAAAAGGGCTGGGAATGGCCGGATTAAATTTTGTGGGAAATGCGGCGTATAAGGAAGAGGAGCCAGACAAGGACAATGTGGCACAATTTGAGTTTATCCCCTGGATTCTCGGTCAATGTGCCACGGTACAGGAGGCGAAGGCTTTACTCAAGAGAATCAACCTTGTGAAGACCCCTTTCAGTAAAGAATTGCCATTGGCACAGCTCCATTGGATGATGGCCAACTGCGAGGAAGCGATCACGGTGGAATCAG
>CAJJQT010000347.1 GCA_905193995.1 uncultured Porphyromonadaceae bacterium
GCGGGTTGTGGCCGTTCAGATAGTTGAGCTTCGTGTACTGGATGGGCTCGATCATGTGCTGCGGTATGAGCTTCACCTGGTGGTCGATGCCGGCCAGATGCTTGATGGCATTGAGGATCAGCGCCGCGCTCGGCCCCAGCAGATCGCTCGATCCGGCCGTGATGACCGTGCCGTCGGGCAGCTCGATGGCCGACGACGGCCGGCGAGTCTGCTCGGCACGCTCGCGCGCGGCCACCACCGGCTTGCGGTAGCTCGTGTCGATGCCGGCCTGCTTGAACAGCAGGGCTATCTTCGACACCTCCTGTTCATTGCCGTCGGCGCGCGCCATCTTGTTCAGCGCCGTGAAGTAGCGCAGGATTATCTCGTTCTTCGACGCCTCGCGGCACACCTCGTCGTCGCTGATGCAGAATCCCACCATGTTGACGCCCATGTCCGTAGGCGATTTGTAGGGATTCTTGCCGTAGATACCCTCGAACAGAGTATCGAGCACGGGGAATATCTCGATGTCGCGGTTGTAGTTGATCGCCGTCTTCCCGTAGGCTTCGAGGTGGAAGGGGTCGATCATGTTCACGTCGTTCAGGTCGGCCGTGGCCGCCTCGTAGGCTATGTTGACCGGGTGCTTAAGCGGCAGCGACCACACCGGGAACGTCTCGAACTTGGCGTAGCCGGCCTCGACCCCGCGCTTGTGCTCGTTGTAGAGCTGGCTCAGGCACACGGCCATCTTGCCGCTGCCCGGCCCGGGCGCCGTGACGATGATCAGCGGCCGAGTGGTCTTGATGTAGTCATTCTTGCCGAAGCCCTCGTCCGAGTCGATCAGCCGCACGTTCGTCGGATAGCCCTCGATGCTGTAGTGGCAGTAGGTGGTGATGCCCATGCGGTGCAGCTTCTCGCGGAATGCCACGGCGCTGCTCTGGCCGTTGTAGTGGGTGATGACGACCGAGCTCACCATGAACCCGCGGTCCATGAACGCCTCGCGCAGGCGCAGCACGTCCTCGTTGTACGTGATGCCCAGGTCGTTGCGCACTTTGTTCTTCTCGATGTCGCGGGCCGAAATCACTATCACTATCTCGGCGTGGTCGCTCAGCTGGCTGAGCATCTGCAGCTTGCTGTCGGGCTGGAAGCCGGGCAGCACGCGCGAGGCGTGGTAGTCGTCGAAGAGCTTGCCGCCAAGCTCCAGATACAGTTTGTTGCCGAACTGAGCGATACGTTCCTTGATGTGCTCGCTCTGTATTCTGAGATATTTCTCGTTGTCAAATCCAAGCTTCATAATGCCTGCAAAGTTACGCATTTTTTGCCGAAAACCCGCCCGCGACACAGCGAAAAAAATGAGGGGCGCGACCCGGTGGCCGCGCCCCTCTTATCGGGAATTTAGAACTTTTTCAGCTGATTACCATCCCGGGTTCTGTTCCCATTTACCTCCTGTCAAAGACAACATACGAGGTTGAATAGGCAACAAATAGTCGCGACCTACATTAAACCGCCATCCCTGCTCATAACCTGCCGGATTGCTGGGCACAACATAACGAAGTGCGTCACCCGGTTTACCTGTCAGGAAGAGATTGTTTCCGGAAGCCTGGTCGTAAACCAACTTACCGCCAAATGCGGGATGGTTTTCCAGGTTACTTCCTGTAAATAAGACACCTTTCGGCCATTTGCCAACGATAAGTTCTTCGGCAGCAGCCCAACGAAGAATATCTTCCAGACGACGGCCTTCACAGGCTTTCTCGATACGACGTTCACGACGGACAGCCTGAATATATTTATCCAGATGACGGAACGGATAATCAGCCTCCTGATTATACTCCCGATCATGAGGTAGTAAGTGACGGATACTTCCATGAG
>CAJJQT010000348.1 GCA_905193995.1 uncultured Porphyromonadaceae bacterium
GGCCACCGCGTGCGCCCGCACATCGTTTTCTTCCAGGAAGCCGTACCGAACTTCGAGCCCGCCACCGAGATAGTATCGGAGGCCGACGTTTTCGTGATCATAGGTACATCGCTGGCCGTATACCCCGCCGCCGCACTGCTCAACTACGTAAGGCCGGGCACACCCGTCTATTACATCGACCCGAAGCCTGCCGCCGTCCCGACGGGAGTGCGCGTGATCCGCGCCACCGCCACCGAGGGCGTCGACATCCTGGCCCGCGAGCTCCGCGCCGCCGGCGCCGGGAAGTGATAACACACTATATACATAACTGACTATGGAAAGTACACGTCAAGCCAAAATCGCCCGCCTGCTCCAGAAGGAGCTGAGCGAGATATTCCGGCAGCAGACGGCCAAAACCCACGGTGTGATCGTATCGGTCAGCGCCGTGCGCGTGTCGCCGGATCTGTCGGTCGCAAAAGTCTACCTGTCGATATTCCCGTCGCCCAAGGGCGCCGAAATGCTGGAGTCGATCAAGCAGTCGGCCCGCACGGTGCGCTACGAGCTGGCGCAGCGAGCTTCCAGCTGAGGAAGACGCCCGAACTGCAGTTCTACCTCGACGATTCGCTGGACTATCTGGAAAACATCGACCATCTTCTCGAAAAATCCTGAGAGGGACCCCCCGGAGAGTAGCTGATGTTGTCGCTCAGAATAGCGCTGCGCTATCTGCTTTCGAAAAAGTCGCATAGCGCCGTGAATGTCATCTCGGCCATCTCGGTGGCCGGGGTGACTGTGGCGACTGCGGCCATAGTGGTGGTGCTGTCGGTGTTCAACGGCTTCACGTCGCTGTCGGAGCGTCAGTTCTCGCACATAGATCCCGACGTACTCGTAAAGCCTCTGCGGTGCAAGACCATAGCGCGGGCCGACTCGGTGGCCGCAGCGCTGGCGGCGCTCCCCGAAGCGGCAGCAGCAGTGCCGTCGCTGACCGAGCGCGCCCTGGCCGTAGCCGGCGAGAGCCAGCTCGGCGTGGTCGTGACCGGCGCAGGCAGCGGCTACGGGGCTGTGGCCGATCTGAAGACCATCACCATCGACGGCGAATACGCCGACACGCTGCCCGAAGTCATTGCCGCCAACGTTCCCGACGCCTTTCCGGCAGCCGTAGCTGTAGGCGTGCTGTCGCAACTCGGTGCGGGCGCCTCTACAATCGACATATACGCACCGCGGCGCACGGGCCGCATCAATCCGGCCAACCCGGCGGGGTCGTTCAGGCAGATAAAAGCCGTGCCGACAGCCCTGCTGCAGACCGACCGAATGGAATTCGACGCCGACCATCTGATCGTGCCGATCGAGGCGGCGCGCCTGCTGCTCGACTATGACGACGGCGAGGCGACCGAAATACAGATAGCGGCCGCAGCGGGTGTCAGCGACGAACGGCTGGCCGAAGCCGTGACTGCGCGCCTGGGGCCGGGCTACAGCGTGGCGACGCGCCGCAGGCAGCAGGCCGAGAGTTTCCACATGATCGCCATCGAAAAGTGGGTTACGTTCATGATGCTGGTCTTCATCCTGGTGATCGCGGCGTTCAACATCGTGTCGACGCTGTCGCTGATGGTGATCGAGAAGCGCGACAACATGGCCACACTCCGTTTCATGGGGGCGTCGAAGGCTCTGGTGCGCCGCGTGTTCATGCTGCAGGGCGCCATAATCACTGCCGCCGGCGGCGCTGCCGGCATCATGCTGGGGCTTGCCCTGTCGCTGGCACAGCAGTGGGGCGGCTTCATCCGTCTGGGCGGCGATCCGAACCAGCTTGCGATAGCCGTGTATCCGGTGCGCGTAGAGCTGCC
>CAJJQT010000349.1 GCA_905193995.1 uncultured Porphyromonadaceae bacterium
CCGTGACCGAGAATCTTGACGACGATGGCTTTCTGTCCGGTTTTTAATTCTGAAAGTAACATATCATATTCCTTATGCAAAGTTCAGAAAAATCCGTCAATCCGCAAAATTTTTTTATCGGTTGGAGCGAAAGTTGTAACTTTGCGCTGAATATGAGGGTAGCATATTGGATATCGAAGCGGCTGAGAATCGGCCGAGGTACGCCGGCCAGTACGTCGACGGGTGTCGTCATAGCCATAGCCGGCGTGGCGCTGGCGCTGGTGGTCATGGAGCTGAGCCTGGCCATTACGACCGGATTCAAGCACGAGATCCGCCGTAAGATCGCCGGGTTCGACGCCGTGGTGTCGGTGCTTCCGCCGACCGACTACGCCACCGCTGTCGACGAGCCGCTGCTGCACGCATCCGATACGCTGATGAAGGTAGTGCGCGAGGCCGCGCCCGGCGGCCGCCTGTCGCTTACACTCGCCCGCAAGGCCATTGTCAAGACCGACAGCGATTTCAATGCCGTGGAATGCGTGGCGCGCGACGGCAACCATGACGATTCGTTCGAACGCGGCAACATGGTGGCCGGATCCTGGCCCGCATTCGCGCTCGAGGAGTCGCGCGATTCAATAGTCATGTCGCAGCCTTTGGCTGACCGTCTCGGCCTCGGGGTCGGCGACCGCACGTTCCTCTATTTCTTCACCGACGGCGAGGTGAAGGCGCGGCGCGTCTATCTCGCCGGCCTCTATCGCTCGAACTTCGCCGAATACGACGACAACGTGGTGTACGCCTCGCTGCCGTTGCTTCAGCGGCTGTCCGGCGCCGACTCGCTCACTGCCTCTTCGATATCTGTGGAAGGTGTCGCCATCGATGATGCACGCGCCGTGTCGGCACGGCTGTCCGAAAGTCTCGTCAACGCCATGGCTGCCGGCGCCCTGACGCGGGTGTACCGCACCTCCGACATTACGCAGACCGGCGCACTGTATCTCAACTGGCTCGATCTGCTCGACACCAACGTGGTGGTAATCTTCATACTGATGCTCTGTGTGGCGGCGTTTACGCTGATTTCGAGTCTGTTCATCATCATTCTCGACCGCGTGACCACGATCGGCATCCTTCGCTCGATCGGCGCGTCGCGCTCGCTGGTAAGCGGCATATTCGTCAATATAGCTATGAAACTGGTCGGTACGGGCCTGCTTATAGGCAATATCCTCGGTATCGGTCTGATTCTGATCCAGTCGGCCACTCATGCCGTGCCGCTCGACCCGCAGATGTATTATCTGTCGTACGTTCCGGTCGAGATCAACTGGCTGTGGCTCTTGCTTCTGAATGTCGGCGTGGGCTGCGGCGCATGGCTGATCCTGATACTTCCGGCCCGGCTGGCCGCGCGCATCGATCCGGCCTCGGCCATGCGCTACGAATGACAGCCGCTCAACAAATTCAGCCAAGAGTTGTTGTTTTTTTATAAAAGAGTTAAAATCCGCTTGGCGCGTGCCGCCGAAAATTCGTATATTTGTCCCCCGAAAAGCTAATTGTTAATGACATCACAGAACATCACTACCACCCGCGACTTGATCATAGACGCAATACGCGATCGCAAAGGACGTTCCATCACTGTTGTCGATCTTGAAAAAATCCACGGCGCCTCGGCGTCGACCTTCATCATTGCCGAAGGCAATTCGACCACACAGGTTGCGTCAATAGCCGATCATCTTGAAGAACGGCTGCTCGATGACGCCGGGATGAAGCCATACAACACCGACGGATTCAAGAACGCCGAATGGATCGTCCTCGACTACGGCGATATCTGGGTACACATATTTCTTCCCGAA
>CAJJQT010000350.1 GCA_905193995.1 uncultured Porphyromonadaceae bacterium
CGCCTCTGTATGCAGCATAGGCATGCCGGCCGCAGCTTTTGCCAAAGACTTTTGGAGGCCCCCGCAGATGTCGGTTTTTTCGTCAAAAAAAGGTGAGTTTTACCCCATTTAGGGGGGATATGGATTCTGACCTTTTATTTATCATATTGACGGAAGCATATTGGCTGCTAAAATCTAATTTTGCGGTAAATTCTGCGTGAGGCACGCGAATGTGTTGGGTCTGACCAATTTAATAACCAATTCAAAATTCTATAAACCTAAAACATCATGAAAATGAATTACTTCAAAAAGTGGGTTTTCGCCGCCGCACTCGCACTCGGTGTGTCGGGAGCCGGGGCCCAGGTAACCGAAGGTACGGAGTATTTTCTCCACCTCGACGGCAGCGACCTGTATCTATCGGCCGAAACAGCAAAAGCCGGATCAAATTCGGAACTTTCTTTAAATAATGTACTGTCGGAAGGCTACGCACAGGCTTTCGTGTTCACTGCAGCCGAAGGCGGCTACAACGTGACTGTCGGCGGCGCATTCACCGTCGTGCGCGACCAGTGGTACATGCACTATAAGAACACATCCGAAGTGACCCTCACGGGCAACGATGCCATCTTCGCCGTCGAAGAATCCGGCAATGGCATCCGGCTGAAAAATCTCGGCACGGGCAAGTATGTCGGTGCCGACAGCCGCAACGACGGCTCGCACGTCTACAGCGACAAAGATGGAGACAATGTATGCGTCTTCATCCCCGAATCGAAAGAGGCAGTCTACAAGCCTGCTCTTGAAAACCTTATCAAGGAAGCTCAGGATCTGCTCGATACCACGGAAGAAGGCACCGAGGTGGGCCAATATCCCGCAGATGCCCGCCAGAGCCTGATAAACCATATCGACGCCGCCAATGCGGCTGTCGAAACCGCCACGCCCGACGAGCTGCAGGCCACCTACAACACACTGAAAGAGGCTGTGACAACCTATAAGAACAGTATCATCAGGCCTGCATTCACCTCGGGCCGCTACAAACTCTACCATCCGGCAACCGGAGAGAACAACCTTCTGGCAAGCGGCTGGCACGCCAACAGCTGGGATAAAGATAATGCCGAGAACACAGCCCTTATCATACCCGAAAACAGTCTGGGCGGCTACAACGGCGAATTCAAGATTTTCAAGACGTCGGACAAGGCAGACGCGCAGGGTTACAACATCGTTGACCTGAACGACAACCTGCTCGTCAACAATAATGGAAAACTGCTGGTACAGACAGTCGACAAGAACACCGAGTCGGACGACGCTATCCAGGCAAAATACAACAACATCAACGCGGTATACACCATCGAGCCGCTGGGCAACGATCAGTTGCGCATCCGCTCGGCTGCCACCGGCAAGACTGTCGGCCCGAACGACAACACCAAGGGCTGGAGCTGGATCCATGCCGGCACCAACCATACGGGCACTGACGACGGTGACATCTTCCGTGGCGTAATGCTTGAAGACCTCAGCGGCGTGGAAGGCATCACGGCCGAAAGCGCGATCAGTGTTGCGGCTGTCGGTGGCACGCTCATCGTCGAAGGCGCCGACAATGCCGCTGTCTACAGTCTTAGCGGCGCATGCGTGGCTACCGTAATCGGTGACAGCACCGTAGCATTGCACCCGGGTGTCTATGTAGTGGTGGCCAACGGCGGCAACGCTACGAAGAGCCTTAAAGTTATAATCAAATAAGCGGACAGGTATAATTTCTCTAAGTAAAGAGAGCCGCGGCGTGTAATCTGCCGCGGCTCTCTTTACTTTTTT
>CAJJQT010000351.1 GCA_905193995.1 uncultured Porphyromonadaceae bacterium
CTTGAGCGGCTCGGGGGCTTTATAGTCAAAGGCACGACCCTGCATGCCCGGCAGGGCAACGACTCGCCGCGAATGGTCGAGACCCCGTCGGGGATGATCAATGCCGTCGGGCTACAGAACAAGGGCGTCGACTACTTCGCCGAGCATATCTATCCGACGATAGCCCACCTCGACACCCGGATTATCGTAAACGTATCGGGCGCGTCGCCCGACGACTATGCCGCTACGGCCGAGCGCCTCGCCGGGCTCGACCGCATCAGCGCCGTAGAGGTGAACATCTCGTGCCCGAACGTCCGCGCCGGCGGCATGGCGTTCGGCACCACCGAGCGCGGCGCCGCCGAGGTCACCGCCGCCGTCCGCAAGGTGTGGCCGCGGCATCTGATGGTGAAGCTGTCGCCCAACGTCACCGACATAGCCGCGATAGCGGCGGCCGCCGAAGGCGCCGGCGCCGACAGCGTGTCGCTCATCAACACGCTGCTTGCGATGAACATCGACGTCGAGCGGCGACGTCCGAGCCTGTCGACCGTCACAGGCGGCCTGTCTGGGCCCGCGGTGCGCCCGGTGGCGGTGCGCATGGTGTGGCAGGTGGCGCGGCGCGTCGGCATCCCCGTAGTCGGGCTCGGCGGCATCATGAACAGCGACGACGCGCTGCAGTTCATCATGGCCGGAGCAACGGCCGTGCAGATCGGCACGGCCAACTTCGTCGACCCGCAGGCAACTGTGCGGGTTATCGACGGCATGGCCGACTATATGCGGCGCCACGGCGTCGCCGACATCGCGTCGCTCCGCGGCATCATCTGACCTGATATCAAAGGATCTTGACAATAAACAGCCCGGGGCGACCGGTCGGGCCGATGCGGCCTGTACAATCGCTCCGGGTTGATACGGGGGGGGGGCGGGGCTCAGCGGCCTCCGGCGGTGGAGCGGTCGGCTGCGGCATCGAGGTCTACGAGCTTTTGGGCTCCGCGCTTCTGGCGGCCCCACTGGAGGTTGTAGCTGACGGAAAGGTAGGGCCAGCGCATGTCGAGGCGCATATGCTGCTCGTTGCGGTTCCAGCGGCTGAGCGACCGGCTGCCCTGGTCGTAGCGGCCGAATGGCATGATGACTCCGGCGCTGAACTGCCATGAGCGCCAGCTGTAGCTGAGGTCGATGATGTTGATGTCCTCGCCCCATGATATTTTCTCGCCCCAGAGGTCGCGCTGGGCGCGGACGTACTGGCCCGAGAGGACGAAGCCCCAGTGGGAGATCTGCAGCTCGGCGCTGCCGCTCCAGCCGCTGCTGTAGAGGGCATAGCCGGTGCCGCGCATGCGCTCGCGGCGGAACTGGACGTAGCCGCTGGCGGTGATCCATCCGGGGATGATTTCGATCTGAGGAGCGAGGAAAAGGGAGATGTTCTGCAGTCCGCGGCTGTTTTCGTAGGTGGTGATCAGGCGCGGGCCGTCCCAGCGGAGGAGGGGTGTGATGGCATTGGGCGAAGTGAACGCGCGGACGCCGAAAGAGCTGTATATGCGGGGCAGAGTGAATCCGTAGCGAAAAGTGAGCATGTAAGAGCTGGCAGTCTTAAGATCCTGATTGCCGACGCGCCACTGGAAGCCGTCGAGCTGCTGGGGGACGGTATTGGTCTCGGCAAGGGAGGGGGTGGACTGCCAGGAAGTGAAGTTGAGCCGCAAAGAATGGTTCTGGCTGGGGGAATAGGTAAGGGTGGCCTGCGGACGGGGGCGTGCCGGCCGACATTGCCTCGCAGCTCGTGCAGGATCTGATAGCAACGACAGAT
>CAJJQT010000352.1 GCA_905193995.1 uncultured Porphyromonadaceae bacterium
GGCCCTTGACCTGGTCGCCGGTCGGGATCGATATCGGGCGGCCCATGCTCTTGACCGGGAGGCCGCGCTGCAGGCCGTCGGTACTTTCCATGGCCACGCACCTGACGGTGTCCTCGCCGATGTGCTGTTCGACTTCCATGATGAGCTCCGAGCCGTCCTCGCGGTCGATTTTCAGCGCCGTATAGATGGGGGGCAGAATGACGCCCTCGCCTTCGAAGGCCACATCGACCACCGGGCCGATTACTTGTGCTATTTTACCGATTGTGTCGCTCATTGTGTTCAGCGGTATATGGAGGTTGATATTTTTAGTTGATAGTCAGTCCGAGGGTGATCAGAGCCACCATCAGAGCCAGGTTGAAGAGGTTGATCGGGAGCAGGTACTTCCATTCAAGCGACAGCAGCTGGTCGATGCGCAGGCGGGGGAACGTCCACTTGAACCAAATGATGATGAACGACAGGCCAATAGCCTTGGCGATGAACCAGATGGGAGTCGGGATGTAGTCCATGACGGTGTTGAAGCCTGTCAGGCCGTCGATGTGGAAGGGCATCCAGCCACCGAAGAAGAGCAGGGTGGCCACGCCCGAGACGATGAACAGGTTGAGGTACTCGGCCAGATAGAAGAAGCCGAAGTGGATACCTGAATACTCGGTGTGGTAGCCGGCCGTCAGCTCGCTCTCGGCCTCGGGAAGGTCAAACGGACCGCGGTTGGTCTCGGCTGTACCTGCGATCATGTAGATGACGAAAGCGATGATGGCAGCCACGTGGCCCTGAAGGATGAACCAGTGGTCCTGCTGTGCGAGAACGATGTCAGTAATGTCCATCGAACCGGCCAGGCAGACCATCGTGACGATGCACAGGCCGATCGAGAGCTCGTAGCTGACCATCTGCGCGCCCGAACGGAGTGCGCCGATGAGTGTGAACTTGTTGTTCGACGACCAGCCGGCCAGCAGGATGCCGAGCACGCCGATCGACGAGCATGCTATCAGGAAGAAGATGCCGATGTTGAAGTCGATGATCTGCAGGCCGTCGCCCCAGGGAAGGGTGGCGAAGCAGAGCATCGAGGCAATGATCACCAGATAGGGAGCGAGCGCGAACAGGAATTTGTCGATGTGGCGCAGCTCGATGAGCTCCTTGATGAGAATCTTGAACATATCGGCGAAGCTCTGCAGCAGGCCCCAGGGACCCACGCGGTTCGGGCCGAGGCGGCACTGGAAGGCGGCGCAGACCTTGCGCTCGAAGTATATGTAGAACAGAGCCAGCAGCGCGTAGAGCAGCAGCAGACCGACACCTACGGCCACACATTCGACAGTCGTGGTGGCCCACGACGGCAGGAAGCCCATCAGCCAATCGTGGATCGGGCCCGTGATTCTCGAGAAGTCAAAAATATGTGAATCTTGCAATGTTTCCATGAGAATATGCGGATGAATGTATTAACGGTCCATGTCGGGTACAATATAGTCGAGCGAGCCGCCGATGGTGATAAGGTCGGCGATCTTGCTTCCCGTGGTGATGTGGTCCACGACGGCTGCCAGCGGCAGACAGGGCGGAGCGATCTTCAGGCGGTAGGGCTTGGTGGTGCCGTCGCTCTCGAGGTATACGCCGAAAGCGCCGCGGCAGCCCTCGACGAGCTCGAACCACTGGCCCTTGGGGAGCTTGAGCACCTTGGGCACCTTCACGAGGTATTCGCCTTCGGGGATGTTGTCGATCAACTGCTCGATGATGTTCATGCTCTGCTCGATCTCCCGCATGC
>CAJJQT010000353.1 GCA_905193995.1 uncultured Porphyromonadaceae bacterium
CGTACTGATTGAAAACTGCCGCGAGTCGGTGCGCCGTATCTCACACGAACTGATGCCGCCCGAATTCGAATATGCCGACATCGACACCGTGCTTCGGTACTTTGTCGCTAAACAGAACAGACATAGCAGTAAAGTCAGAGTTACATACGACGCTGAGAGTGTTTTGGGCGGTGACTGGAGCGAGGTCCCGGATGCCATAGCCCTGGAGGTTTACCGCATTGTCCAAGAGGCTACGGGAAACTCACTTAAGCACTCCGGCGCTTCCGAAATTAGTGTGCGAGTGATTCGCGACGACAACAATCTTGAAGTCATGGTCTGCGACAACGGCACGTGTGCGCCCGGTACAAAGAAAGGGCTCGGAATGGACTCAATCAGAAAACGCGCACGCTCGATCGGAGGCGATATCTCCGTCGAACATCCTGACGGACGTGGCACCGTGGTGCGTCTGTCAGTAAAATTTTCAGCAGCCGGAGCGATTACAGATAAAACTACGGAAATCCGTAATTGACAGGCACCGACAGGACGATTAAATTTGCATCTGAAATACTGAAGCAAAACAAACGCCCTGAAATATGTCTGAACAACCGATCCTGACGAAAGTGAAAATAGCCGTAGTCGACGACCACGATCTGATCCGCGAGGGGCTCGGCAGCATCCTCGCGCGCGCCGGCGCCGACCACGTCGAAACATACAGCACGGCCATGGCGCTTGTGTCGCAGCTCGACGCCGGGCTCACGTTCGATTTCTACATAATAGACCTCGAGTTGCCCGATCTCGACGGCTTTGTGCTTATTGAGATGATCCGGGCTAAAAATCCGTTCGCACATATTATTGTCAGCACTGTCCACGACGAAATATGGACGCTTCGCAAGCTGCTCGCACGCGAAGTGAACGCTATTATCTATAAATCCGACGCCGGCAACGAGATTATCACAGCCATCGAAGAGATTATCAACGGAAACAACTATTACTGCGAGTCTGTGCAACGGGCCCTAAAGGCGGCCGGTGACACTTCGTCGCATCCGTCGACACGCGAACTTGAAGTGCTCCATCAGATAGCTCAGGGCAAGACTTCGCGCGAGATCGCTGCCGCAATGTTTGTCAGCGACAACACCATCGAGGCGCACCGCAAATCGCTTTTCTCAAAACTCGGAGCCGTAAATGTCGCCGATCTGATCGTAAAAGCCATCGGCAAAGGCTATCTGAAGAAATCAGGTCTCAATCGATAAACGAAATAACAGCTGCGGCACCCTGCCTGGATCAGGGTTCGCCGTAGGCCTACGCATACACTTATTATAATAAATATAAATTACAAACTTATGAGAATCAATTATTTTATGGCAGGATTATTCCTGCTCGCCACAGCCGCAATGACATCGTGCGGTGGCTCGGGCGCATCGTCGTCATCGGACTGCTTCGGAGGTATCCCCGAAATGCTCGCATCGTATGAACAGGAGTCGGATGAACTCCAGGGCAAATCCGAAGAGACCAAAGAACTTAAGGAAAAGACGACCGCCGAGGTCGAAAAGGCCGCAACGGAGCTCAACGGAAAGGAAATCAGCTGCGCGGTCGACGAAGCACAGCTCAAGTTCGAGGCTCCCGTCACTCTCGCCTATGAGTCGATGAACAACGTACGTCCCGTGTTCAGATTCGGCGGCAAGGTCGTTGCCGCAAAGGACCTGACTTTGAAGGCCGATCCGTCGGATCTCGCCGGCGAAGAGCTTCTCAGCGGCGCCCAGGT
>CAJJQT010000354.1 GCA_905193995.1 uncultured Porphyromonadaceae bacterium
CTGGGCCCTTGTGCTGATCTTCATGGGCGGTATGGGCAAGTCGGCCATGATGCCTCTGCACATCTGGCTGCCCGACGCCATGGAAGGCCCGACACCCGTCTCGGCCCTCATCCACGCCGCCACGATGGTCGTTGCCGGTGTGTATCTGGTGGCCCGTCTGTTCCCGCTCTTCCTTATGGAGAACAGCGCCCTGGTCATCGTCACCGTCGTCGGCGCCATCACCGCCTTCTATGCCGCCATGGTAGCCTGCGCGCAGATCGACATCAAGCGCGTGCTCGCCTTCTCGACCATATCGCAGATCGCCTTCATGATGGTTGCCCTGGGCGTCGCCCGTCCCGAGCATCATGAGGGTCTCGGCTACATGGCCTCGATGTTCCACCTCTTCACACACGCCATGTTCAAGGCCCTGCTCTTCCTTGGCGCCGGCGCTCTGATCCACGCCATCGGATCGAACGACTACACCGCCATGCACGGCCTGCGCAAATACATGCCTATAACACACTGGACATTCCTGATCGGCTGTCTGGCCATCGCGGGCATCATACCGTTCTCGGGCTTCTTCTCCAAGGACGAGATCCTGAGCGCCTGCGGCAACTACAGCACGCTCGTCTACATATGGATGTCGCTCGTAGCCGGTCTGACGGCGTTCTACATGTTCCGCCTCTACTACCTCATCTTCTGGTGGAAGGAACATGAGACTCCCGCCGGCCACCACGCCCCGCACGACCAGCCCTGGACCATGTCGCTGCCTCTGATCATCCTCGCCGCTATCTCGTGTGTCGCAGGTTTCATCCCCTTCGGCAAGCTCGTCAGCTGGAACGGCGAACCCTACGACTTCATGGCCCACTTCGACTGGGGCGTTGCCTCGATAAGCCTTGCAGTCGCCGTCGCAGCCATCATCCTCGCCACGGTCATGTACCGCAAGGAGAACGGCCTTCCGGCCAAGTTCAAGCGTGCCGTGCCCGCTCTGTGGGACTGGTGCTACCACCGCTTCTACTGGGATGAGCTCTACATGTTCATCACTCATAAGATCATTTTCAACTGCGTCTGCCGTCCGCTGGCATGGTTCGACCGCCACATCATAGACGGCACCATGGATTCGTTCGCCATCATCACCAACAAGGCCTCCAACGCCATCAAGCCCCTTCAGTCGGGCCAGGTTCAGATGTACGTCTGGATCTACATCGTGGGAGCCCTGCTGCTCGGCGGCGTCACTATCCTTTGCCTGATGTAATCAACCAAGTGCCAATCATCCCGGAAAAAAGTAATAAGCTATGTTTTCAAATATATTAATCTACTTTGTAATCATCCCGCTGGTGATGCTGGGCGCTCTGGCGCTTTGCCAGAACATCAAGCAGATCAGAGCGGTGGCCGTAGTGGGTTCGCTGGGCCTGATAGCGCTGTCGGCAGTGCTGCTGGTGCAGTATCTGGGCCTGCGCGCCGCCGAATCGGAGGCCATCGCCGCTTCCGAGGGCGCCCTGACGGCCGCTCCGATGCTCTTTGTCGATTCGTGGACCTGGTTCGCTCCGCTCAACATCCACCTCGCGGTCGGTGTCGACGGCATTTCGGTAGCTATGCTGCTGCTGTCGTCGATCATAGTGTTCGCCGGCTCTTTCGCCTCGTGGACCATCGCGCAGCCCAAGGAATTTTTCCTCTGGCTCATCCTGCTGAGCACGGGCGTGTTCGGCTTCTTCATCTCGATCGACCTTTTCACG
>CAJJQT010000355.1 GCA_905193995.1 uncultured Porphyromonadaceae bacterium
CGGATATTTTTCTCGAAATTTTCCTTGTCGGCCGCACGGCTTTTCACGCGGTTGCGGTAAGTATAGACCGTAGTGAGCGAAAGCCCGAGGAATTTTGATATTTTGGTGGAATCGGTCACGCCGAGTCTCATGAAAGCGACAATACGCTGCTCGGGCGACAGACGGTCGGGTGCCGGCTGCAGCAGAGGCTTGTCGGGAAGCAGCAGGCTGTTGAGCTGAGCCGTAAAGGCGGGGGATATCTTCAGTACGGCCGTATCGAAGGCCAGGAAAAATCTGTCGTTGCACTCCCGCAGCCATTTGCCGGACTCTACATCGCTGTAAAGATCCTTCGACTGGCCAGCCTTGAGTTTGCGGCCGACAAGGCGGTTGAAGTCCTCCATGCTTTCAAGATAGACCGAGCAGATTTCGAGTAATTGATTTATGTACATTTCTCTGCTGGTCAGGCCGTCGGCCATAGACTTTATCTGCCGGTCGCGCTCCGACAGATGCCGGTGACGAAGTACGAACAGCATTGCGAGCACGAGCAGTGCGCCGCCGCTTACGAGCAAGATCGTGCGGTAGCGGGTCTGTATGCTGGCTTCGCGGTCAAGAATATGGCGGTTTACTGCGACGAGAGGATAGATTATGTCGGTGCTCAGCAGGGCCGATTTCGATGCGTTGAGAGCTTCAGCTGCAGCCTGCAGGTATGTGTAGGCCCGGTCGGCCTCGCCGTCGCTGAAAAGTTCCGATGCCAGTGTCACGAGCGAGACCGGCTCGCCGTTGGCCGATCTGACATCCGCTGTGGCCGACATGGCGAGATAGTAGAGATATTCGTCGCGCGAGGCCGGTTTGTTGCGGTAATACTCTGCCAGCATTCCCGTCAGGGCTGCATATGCCATATAGTCCGGCTCCGAATTCTCGAAAACTTCGTTCAGCTCGCCTACTCCGAGGGTGGTGTCGCCCTTTATATAGTAGATCTGCGCGTCGGTGAGACGCCTGGGCGCGCTCCCGGCCGGGAAGAAAGACGCCAGAGAGTCAAAGGCCGCAAGGGCGCGTGCACGGTAGTCGTCCTGCCATCGGCGCAGACTGTGCTGTTGCGACGCACTGAGGTATGCGCGGCCGAGATGGGAGTAGTAGTCGATGCGTCCGCGCCGGTCAAGACATTTTGTGTCAATTGAATCCAGCACAGCCAGTGCGTCGGAGTAGAGCATTCGCTGCTGCAGAAGTTCCACATAATCGAGCATGAGCCGGTAGCGCTTGCTTTCGTCGTTGTCGCGCAGCGCCAGGTCGTAGGCCCTTTGGTAGAAATGATAGGCCGAGTCGGCGTCGAAGCCGGCCAGCGCCGCGCCCAGTCTCCGGCTCGTCTCGAATGTCGGATTCTCGTCGTAGAGCATTCTGAGCGAGTCTATAACGAGGTGACGGAGGTCGCGGAAGTGTTGCCGGTCGGCTATCGCGCGGTCCAGGCCGTCGATTGCTGCGCGCAGGCGTGCCGGGCGATGGTGACCATCGGAGGCGGCTCCCCCGCAGCAAAGGACCAACAGCAGGCAGAGCGTGAGGAAAAGGCGAGGTTTCATGGCCGCAAATTTAGCAATAATTTCTGAAAATTGATTTATATATGCCTCTATTTTTACTTATATCCAGCCTGTATTATATCAATGATTTTCAGGATAAAAATATTTTATACTGTTTATATTTGTCAGCAAATGCCATATACAGGCTTGCGAA
>CAJJQT010000356.1 GCA_905193995.1 uncultured Porphyromonadaceae bacterium
GCCGACGACGCCAATATCTACTACCACGTGATCATGCTCAACGGCCGGTACGACTACTACCGCAACTCTATCGTGAAGCTCTACGGCCATCTCGGCATCGGCTGCGACATCTCGCACATGACCTACTACGACGAAAGCAAGAACAAGGGATATTTTGCCTTCCAGATCTCGCCTCTCGGCGCTGAAGTCGACATCAACCGCACCATATCCATGTTCGGCGAACTGGGTTTCGGCGCCCAGGGTCTCCTTCAGGTCGGCTTCCGCTTCAACCTCTGACATATCGATGACATACATAACTACCATAACTACCGGCGCGAGCTCACAACAGGGCCCGCGCCGATTTTATGTTAAACAACATATGATTTTTTAGTGGCTGTTTTGAGAATTATTCATAAATTGCGGCCACAAAATTCCAATATCTGAAAAACATAATCATTCTGATAGCATGAAAGTTTACAAGACTAACGAAATCAAGAACATAGCCCTGCTCGGAAGCAAGGGCTCCGGTAAGACCACACTCGCTGAGGCAATGCTCTTCGAGTGTGGAGTTATAAAACGCCGCGGCACCGTCGAAAGCGGCACCACCGTCTGCGACTATTTCCCGGTGGAAAAGGAATACGGCTCGTCGGTATTCTCGACCGTGTTCTACGCCGAATTCAACGGCAAGAAGCTCAACGTAATCGACTGTCCGGGCGCCGACGACTTCGTGGGCAACGCCATCACGGCCCTTAACGTAACCGATACGGGCGTCATCGTCATCAACGGCCAGTACGGCGTGGAAGTAGGCACTCAGAACATCTTCCGCACCGCCAATTCAATAAACAAACCTATAATCTTCGCGCTCAACCAGCTCGACGGCGAAAAAGCCGACTACGAGAACGTTGTCGAGCAGATGCGCGAGATCTTCGGCCCGAAGGTCACCCCTATCCAGTATCCGCTGGCCTGCGGCACAGGCTTCAACTCGATCATCGACGTACTGATCATGAAGAAACTCACCTGGGGTCCCGACGGCGGCGCTCCCAAGGTTGAGGAAATCCCCGCCGAGGAGCACGACCGCGCCCAGGAGCTGCACCACGCCCTGGTCGAGGCTGCCGCCGAAAATGACGAGTCGCTGATGGAGAAATTCTTCGAGACCGAGAAGCTGTCGGAGGACGAGCTGCGCCTCGGCATCCGCAAGGGCCTGATCGACCGCTCGATCTACCCGGTATTCTGCGTGAGCGCCGCCAAGGACATGGGCGTGCGCCGCATGATGGAATTCCTGGGCAACGTCGTTCCGTTCGTCGACGATATGCCCGCTCCGGTCGACACTGCCGGCGACGAGGTCAAGCCCGACGCCAACGGCCCGCTGAGCATCTATGTGTTCAAGACCACCGTCGAGCCCCACATCGGCGAAGTCAGCTACTTCAAGGTAATGTCGGGCACACTCACCGCAGGCGCCGACCTTGATAACATGACACGCGGCTCGAAGGAACGTCTGGCTCAGCTGTTCTGCGTATGCGGGCAGATCAAGACCCCCGTCGACAAGCTCGAGGCAGGCGACATCGGCGCCAGCGTCAAGCTCAAGGATGTCCGCACGGGTAATACCCTCGACGAGAAGGGTTGTGAAATCGCGTTCGACTTCATCAAATATCCCGCGCCCAAGTATATCCGCGCCATCAAGCCCGTCACGGAGTCCGACTCCGAGAAGATGA
>CAJJQT010000357.1 GCA_905193995.1 uncultured Porphyromonadaceae bacterium
TGCCCGAGGGTTCGTCGGCCAACAGCACCGCACAGGGTGCCAACGGCGGCCAGGGCACATACGGACGTACAGTGCCTCTGCAGCGTGTATTCTCATTCGGCGTTCAGGTTACTTTCTAAATACCTAATCTTAGAAAACAATGAAAAAGATATTAATCATAAGTGCAGTGGCTCTCGCCGGCGCAGCTCTCACAGGCTGCGACCACTTCCTGGATGAGAATCGCTACCCGTTGTCGACTCAGACCAACAGCCCCGGTTTCTGGAACAACGCAAATAACGTTCAAAATGAAGTTAATTACTTCTATGAGGACTTCCTGGGCTACGGCAACGGCACAGGCTCGGGCAACTTCTACTTCACATGGACAACTGATGACCAGTGCGGCCGTACGACATTCGCCAACTGGCGCAACCTGACGGCCTCTCCCACACAGAGCAGCTGGAGCGCCTCGTACGTGGAAATCCGCCGTGCATACCTGATCATCGAGGGCGTGGAGAATTCAACACTCGCCCAGTCGGTAAAGGAAGACTTTATCGGTCAGGCCCGCCTCTATCTTGCACGCCAGTACTATGATCTGGTACGCAAATTCGGCGATGTACCTCTGATCGACGAAGCTCTCGACCCGACCGACATCGATGCTATGTACACGACTCGTACGAACCGCAACACCGTGATGGACAAGGTTCTCGAGCACCTCGACTATGCCGTGGAGCACATCGCCGCCACGTCAGTCAAGGACAAATTCTCGCGCGATACGGCCCAGGCCATGAAAGCTGAGATCTGTCTGTACGAAGGCAGCTATGCCAAGTACCACCAGAAAGACAACGCCCGCGCAGCCAAATTCTTCGGCGAAGTTGTCAAGGCCGGCGAAGCCATCGCTTCGAAATACGTTCCCGTTGACGACTACACATCGCTGTATAAGTCGTTCCAGAGCGCAGGCGGCGGCTACAGCGGCATCATGAACAACCGCGAAGTCATCTTCTGCAAGAACTACGTAGAGAACGTGTTCATGCACTCGACTCTTGACTACAGCTGTGCATCCGACGGTATCGCCGGTATCACCCGCGACGCATTCGACAGCTTCCTGCTGCTGAACGGCACACTGCCTACGGACGACAAGGGCGTGCTGACCGAGGATGGCAAGAACATCTCGATCCAGAACCTTCTTGACGTTCGCGACCAGCGCCTGTCCATGACCACCTATCCGTGCCTGGCCTTCACAGGCTACGCCTACGCAGGTCCCAACACCGCCCCGATGTGGTCGAAGACCGGCTACGCAGTATCGAAATACGACAACTTCACCGTATCGAACTCCGACGCAACCTCAGCTAACCGCTCATGGACTTGCGCTCCCCTCTTCTGGGGCGCCCGCCTCTACCTGGCAATCCTCGAAGCCAAAGCTGAACTGGGTACGCTCAACGACGCCGACCTCACCAAGTACATGAAACCTCTGTGGGATCGCGCAGGCTTCACCGTTGCCCCGACCGTCGCTCTGCTCAGCAGCATCAACGACCCGGCTAACGACGTGAACGTATCGAGCCTCATCTGGGAAATCCGCCGTTGCCGCCGCAACGAGCTCATGATGGACGACGACATCCGCTACTGGGACCTCATCCGCTGGCATATGCTCGACCACATGGATACTCAGAAATATCCGAAGATCGTACAGGGC
>CAJJQT010000358.1 GCA_905193995.1 uncultured Porphyromonadaceae bacterium
CGACCGACACCGTAGAGCCGGTGATCAACCACGGCACCCTTGGCATCGGCTTTATCGGCCTGGCCGAGTGCCTTGTCGCGCTGACCGGCAAGCATCACGGCGAGTCGGCCGAAGCGCAGAAGCTCGGACTGCGCATCGTGTCGCACATGCGCTCGCGCGCCAATGAATTCTCCGAACGCTACAACCACAACTTCTCAATACTCGCCACCCCGGCCGAGGGCCTTTCGGGCAAATTTACGGCCAAGGACCGCAAGTCGTTCGGCATAATACCCGGCATCACCGACAAGATCTACTACACGAACTCCAACCACGTGCCGGTCTACTATCACTGCTCGCCGCGCCATAAGGCCGAGATCGAAGCGCCATACCACGAACTGACCCGCGGTGGCCACATCTTCTATGTGGAGATCGACGGCGACGCTACCCACAATCCGGAAGCCATCGCCAACATCGTCGACCTGATGGACAAGTACAACATCGGCTACTGCTCCGTCAACCACAACCGCAACCGCTGCATGGACTGCGGCTACGAGGACGCCTCGAAGGACCTGCACGAGTGCCCGAAATGCCACTCGCACAATATCGACCGTCTGCAGCGCATCACCGGCTACCTCGTCGGCACTACCGACCGCTGGAACAATGCCAAGCTGGCCGAGCTCAACGACCGCATAGTCCACAAATAATGTCGAAGGACACTCTTCGCGTGGTCGACATCGTCGAGGGTACGTCGGTCGACGGCCCCGGGCTGCGCACATCCATCTACTTTGCGGGCTGTGACCACCGGTGTCCCGGTTGCCACAATCCGCAGACATGGGATTTTCAGGCCGGACACGACATGACGGTCGACGAGCTCGCCGAGGCAGTCGCCGAGGCCGACTTCAACGTGACGTTCACCGGCGGCGACCCCGTCTACCAGGCCGCGCGGCTGATCCCGCTCGCCCGGCGCATCCGCGAGGGCGGCAAGACCATCTGGCTCTACACAGGCTTCACCATCGAGCAGCTCGCCGCGATGCCCGACGCCCGTGAGCTGCTGCGGTATGTCGAGGCGGTAGTCGACGGTCCCTTCGTCGAAGCCCTGCGCGACACCGAACTCATCTTCCGCGGCTCCTCCAACCAGCGCATCATCCGCGATCCCCTCGCATTCATCGCCGCTGCCGGCGCCGTTTAGAAAATTTTAAATAAAATATTGACCGATGTCCGCGAAAAATTGCTACCTTTGCAGCTGAAAACACCGCGAATTCAGTCATACAAATATACATCAATCCAACATGGTAAATTACAAAGAATTAGGTCTTGTAAACACTCGCGAGATGTTTGCCAAGGCCATCAAGGGTGGTTATGCTATCCCCGCTTTCAACTTCAACAACATGGAGCAGCTCCAGGCCATCATCAAGGCCGCTGCAACCGAGAAGTCGCCCGTGATTCTTCAGGTGTCGAAAGGCGCCCGCAACTATGCCAACGCCACACTGCTGCGCTACATGGCCCAGGGTGCTGTTGAATATGCCAAGGAACTTGGCTGGGAAAAGCCCCAGATCGTTCTTCACCTCGACCACGGCGATTCGTTCGAGCTCTGCAAGAGCTGCATCGACTTCGGCTTCTCGTCGGTGATGATCGACGGCTCGCACTTCCCCTACGAGGAAAATATCG
>CAJJQT010000359.1 GCA_905193995.1 uncultured Porphyromonadaceae bacterium
CCACGGCCCGCATTGCCGCGGGCTACAACCGGCTCGTGGGGGCCGTGCCCGGCCGCGTGACCGACCGCTACAGCCGGGGCTGCAACGCGCTGCTGGCCACGCAGACGGCAGTGATAATCCGAAGCGCCGACGACCTGGTGGAGGCGATGAACTGGACGGCCCGGCGACGCGAGGGCGAGCAGACAGAGCTGGTGTTCGACGATATTTCGCCCGAATTCCTGGAGGTCCTCGAGCATCTGCGCGCCAATCCCGAAGATACGCTCAACGACATGGTTGCCGCGCTCGGTGTGCCTTACGGCACGCTGAGCGCCCGGCTGATGCAGATGGAGATGGCCGACCTACTCGCCGCAAATCCCGGCGGGACGTTCCGCCTGAATGTCTGAACTGCCAACTTTTGCCACCTGAAAGCGTTGTAATATTATATTCAACTGACACTTAACACAGAAAGACCATGGAAAAGAAGATCATTCCTCCTTCCGAACTCATCATCAATCCCGATGGATCGGTGTTTCACCTGCACCTGCTGCCCGAGCAGCTCACCGACCGCATAATACTCGTGGGCGACCCGGCCCGCGTGGACATGGTAGCCGAATTTTTCGACACCAAGACCTTCGAGGTATCCTCGCGTGAATTCCACACGATCGGCGGCACGTACGACGGCAAGCCCATCATGTGCCTGAGCCACGGCATCGGCCCCGACAACATCGACATCGTGATCAACGAACTCGACGCGCTGGCAAACGTCGATTTCAACACCCGCGAGGTGCGCGACAAGCTGCGCCGGCTGTCGATGGTGCGCATCGGCACGTCGGGCGCCCTGCAGCCCGAGCTGACGCTGGGCACGCCGGTTATCGCCGAGAAGTCGATCGGTTTCGACGGCGTCCTCAACTACTACGCCGGCCGCAACAAGGTGGCCGACCTCGAGTTCGAGCATGCGCTGTGCAAGCATACCGGTTGGAATCCGCTGTGGGCCAAACCCTATGTGGTCGATGCCGACGCGGATCTGGTGAACCTGATCGGCCGCGACGACATGGTGCGCGGCAACACCATCTCGGCCGTGGGCTTCTACGGACCGCAGGGCCGCGAATTGCGTCTGCCGCTGGCCAATCCGGACCTTAACCGCCGCATCGAGGAATTCGAGTTCAAGGGACGCCGTGTGACCAACTACGAGATGGAGAGCGCGCCGCTTGCGGGCCTGGGGCGTCTGATGGGGCACCGCTGCATGACGGTATGCTCAATCATAGCCAACCGCTACAACAACAGCGCAAATCCCAACTACAAGTCGGGCATCCGCGACCTGATAGGCACCGTCCTCGACCGCATATGACCCCGGCGAGTCAGTGGAGGCGGTCGAAGATGTAGCCCAGAGAGGTGAGGGAGTCGAGGATCATGGGCATGTGGTCGTAGAGCTTGTCGGTGCGCAGATCCTGAGAGCCCAGGTGAAAGATGAGGAACACGCCGTTGAGGCCGCGCCGGCGCTCGAAGTCGAAGAGCTGGTCGATGATGGTCTGCGAACTGTGATAGTCGGCCATGTCGGGGGTGGTGTAGTCGCGGAAGATCTGTATGCCCGGTGTGGGGTTTATGACGGTAAGTCCGAGCGAGTCGGTCAGCGGGCCGACCTGCTCGGCGGCTATCCACTCGAATGG
>CAJJQT010000360.1 GCA_905193995.1 uncultured Porphyromonadaceae bacterium
ATGACATCCACCTGATTTCCCCTATCGTCATTGAACCGATTCAACAGCTGAAAACCAAAGATCTGGGCGGCCACAACCCGCGGCTGCATACCGACGAAGTATTGGTGGCGTTGTCGGTGCTGAGCACACACGACGACAACTGCCGGCGGGCCCTGCGCGAGCTGCCTGCGCTGCGCGGCTGCCAGGCGCACTCGACGGTGATGCTCGGCGAGGTCGACCACAAGATATTCAAGCGACTGGGCGTCGGGCTGAGCTGCGATCCGGCGCGGAAATAAGAAAAAGCCGGGCCCCGGGAGGCTCGGCTTTACTTATCGTGCGCATGAAGGGACTCGAACCCTTACGTCCGAAGACATTAGATCCTAAGTCTAACGCGGCTACCAATTACGCCACACGCGCTTGACAGCCGCAAAGGTACGACATAATTCCATTTCACGCAAAAATTTAAAAATTAAAAATGCATAATGCGTAATTAAATTCAGAATTTAAAATGCATAATGCAGAATTATTATTATAAGTATGGAACGAACGGTGATAATGGCGGTGGCCGCCATGGCCGCAGTGACGGCGGCGGCCGAGGCACCGGCCGTGACGGACGAGAACGCGCGGATGGCCGCTGCCGGACTTGTCGACGCGCAAGCCATATGCCCCGGGCTGATCGTGGATCTGATGTACGCGCGGGCTGACAATTTCACCGGCGTGCGCCTCTACGACAGCCTCAGCGGCGCGTGGCTGCTGCCGGCGGCGGCCGAGTCGCTGGCGGAGGCGCAGCGGATGCTCGAACGCGAGCGCCCGGGGCTGCACATCAAGGTGTGCGACGCCGCCCGGCCCATGAGCGTGCAGCGGCGCATGTTCAGCGCCGTGCAGGGCACGCCCAAGAGCCGCTACGTGAGCAATCCGTCGCGCGGCGGGGGCCAGCACAACTACGGCGTGGCCGTCGACGTGACGCTGGCCGACAGCTGCGGGCGCGAGCTCGACATGGGCACTCCGGTCGACCACCTGGGCCCGGAGGCGCACATCGGTCCGGCCGAGCGTCAGATGCTGGCGGACGGGCGGCTGACGCAGGCGCAGCTCGACAACCGCCTGCTGCTGCGCCGGGTAATGAAAGCGGCCGGCTTCACGACGCTGCCCACCGAATGGTGGCACTTCAACCGCTACAGCCGCCGCTACGCCCGCGCGCACCTGCGGCGCCTCGACTTCTGAAAGTTTTTCGGAAAAAGTTTGTCGATAAGGAATTTAATTGCTACCTTTGCAGTCCGATTATGTCCAATAATTACCCCGACGGGAGCCGGAGCAGGTCATTGGCCTGTCCTGCTGTGTGCGAACGTCACATTAATTAATTATTAACTAAACGAATAAGAAGTGGATACTTTAAGCTACAAGACCGTATCGCCCAACGCCCAGGCCGTAGAACACGAATGGGTAGTGGTAGACGCCACCGATCAGGTGCTGGGCCGTCTTTGCTCGAAAGTGGCAAAGATCCTTCGCGGCAAGAACAAGCCGTCGTACACCCCGTACACCGAATGCGGAGACAACGTGATCATCATCAACGCCGACAAGGTGAAGCTTAACGGCGGCAAGATGGAGAAGCGCGAATATCTGCGTTTCACCGGCTATCCCGGCGGACAGCGC
>CAJJQT010000361.1 GCA_905193995.1 uncultured Porphyromonadaceae bacterium
GATCACTATGAAGGCTATCTTCTGGCACGACGAGACTATGGGCGCAGAATATTCTGTCGAGGAGATTCCCGCTTCTCTTCGTGACGAGGCGGAAGAGTATCACGACAAGATGCTCGAGACTCTTGCCGAGTTCGACGAGGCTCTCATGGAAAAATATTTCGATGATCCTTCCACTATCACTGAAGATGAGATCCGCGCCGCTATCCGCAAGGCTACGCTTTCGATGGATGTCAACCCCATGCTCTGCGGATCTTCTTTCAAGAACAAGGGTGTACAGACCCTTCTCGATGCTGTCTGCGCTTATCTTCCTTCTCCTGAAGATGCAGGCGCTGTCGAAGGACATGCTGTAGGCGATCCCGACACAATAGAGACCCGCGAACCGAGCAGCGATGCTCCTATGTCTGCTCTTGCGTTCAAGATCGCGACTGACCCCTATGTCGGACGTCTCTGCTTCTTCCGCGTATATTCAGGCGACATCGATGCCGGAAGCTATGTGCTCAATACCCGTTCCGGCAAGAAAGAGCGTGTGTCGCGTCTGTTCCAGATGCACTCCAACAAACAGAACCCGATGGAAAAGATCGGCTGCGGCGATATAGGCGCTGGTGTCGGCTTCAAAGATATCCGCACAGGTGATACTCTTTGCGATGAGAATCATCCTATCGTGCTCGAGGCAATGGAATTCCCCGATCCTGTGATCGGTATCGCTGTTGAGCCTAAGACTCAGAAAGACCTCGACAAACTCGGTGTCGGCCTGCAGAAGCTTGCTGAGGAAGACCCGACATTCCGTGTCGAGACCAATGAAGAGACCGGTCAGACAGTCATCAGCGGTATGGGCGAGCTTCACCTCGACATCATCATCGACCGTCTGCGTCGTGAGTTTAAGGTAGAATGTAATCAGGGCCGTCCTCAGGTTACATATAAGGAGGCTATCACAAAGCCTGTCGAGCTTCGCGAGACATTCAAGAAGCAGACCGGTGGCCGTGGTAAGTATGCCGACATTATCGTACGCATCGAGCCCGTAGACGAAGGTTTCGAAGGCAATCTTCAGTTTGTCGATGAGGTCAAGGGCGGTAATGTACCTAAGGAATACATTCCTTCCGTACAGAAGGGATTTCAGACTGCGATGAAGAACGGCGTGCTCGCCGGCTATCCGGTAGAGCAGATGAAAGTCACTCTTCTCGACGGTTCATTCCACCCTGTGGACTCTGACCAGCTTTCGTTTGAGCTTTGCGCTATTCAGGCGTTCAAGCATGGTTCGGAAAAGGCGGGTCCCGTCCTGATGGAGCCTATCATGAAGATCGAGGTAGTTACACCTGAGGAGTCGATGGGTGATGTGATCGGCGACCTTAACAAACGTCGCGGTCAGGTGGAAGGCATGGAGACCAGCCGTTCCGGTGCGCGTATCGTGAAGGCGAAGGCCCCTCTGGCCGAGATGTTCGGCTATGTGACGGCGCTTCGTACCATCACTTCAGGACGTGCCACTTCAACTATGTCGTTCAGCCACTACGCAGAGGTTAGCAATTCGATCGCCAGGAACGTCCTCACAGAGGTTCAGGGCCGCGTTGACCTTCTGAAGTAAAATTATATCTCGCCGTCCGGGGCCGCAGGGCTCCGGACAGCGAAGCT
>CAJJQT010000362.1 GCA_905193995.1 uncultured Porphyromonadaceae bacterium
CCGAGGGTGCGGCGGATGAGCTCGGTGCCGGGGGTGATGTTGCCCCACTGGTCGGAGCCGCCGAGCTGCAGGCGGCAGCCTTTCTCCTGATAGAGGTGCAGGTAGTCGTAGGCCTGGCAGAGCTGGTATGAGAATTCGGTGAACGACATGCCCTCGCGGCTCTCGCCCGAGAGGCGCTTCTTGACGGAGTCCTTGGCCATCATGTAGTTGACGGTGATGTGCTTGCCTACGTCGCGGATGAAGCCGAGGAACGAGAAGTCTTTCATCCAGTCGTAGTTGTTGACCATCTCGGCAGCGTTGGGGGCGTCGGAGTCAAAGTCGAGGAATTTGGCGAGCTGGGCCTTGATGGCCTGCTGGTTGTGGCGCAGGGTCTCCTCGTCGAGGAGCTTGCGTTCCTGGCTCTTCATGGAGGGGTCGCCGATCATGCCGGTGGCGCCTCCGATCAGGGCGATGGGCTTGTGGCCCGAGCGCTGGAAGTGCTTGAGCATCATCACGCCAACGAGGTGGCCGATGTGGAGCGAGTCGGCCGTGGGGTCGATGCCCAGGTAGGCCGTGGTCATTTCTTTTTTCAGCTGTTCCTGGGTGCCGGGCATCATCTGGTGGATCATGCCGCGCCAGGTAAGTTCGTCAATAAAGTCCATTCTTACTGATGATATTGTGGATTTTTTCTAATTAATTACGTGACCGGGTGTCAGAAGCCGGTGAAGGCGAGGGGCAGGAGCGATCTGACCGACGGCAGGCGGTAGATGCTGTCGCGGCCCACGAGCAGTACCTCTACGTCGTGTCCGGCGCGCTTCTCGTACTCGAGCAGGGCCTGGCGGCATGCGCCGCAGGGCGCGCAGGGCAGGGGAGTCTCGGCGCCGTCGGTGCCGCGGGCGGCGATGGCGATCATGCGGAAGCGGGCGTCGGGGAAGCGAGCGCCGGCCGAAAGCGCTCGGCGCAGGTGCCCGAGGGGAAGGCGCTGTTTTCCTGATTGGCGCCGCAGACGGTCTCGCCGTTGTCGAGCAGGATGGCGGCGCCCACGCTGAAGCGGCTGTAGGGCGCGTAGGCATTGTGTGTGTACTGCCGCGCGAGGTCCGTGACGCGGCGCTCGTCGTCGGTGAGTTCGGCGTAGCTGAGCTCTTCGAGGGGTATGATTATGTCTTTTTGTGTCATGGCCGGGCCGTTTTGAGGATTTGGAGTGTGCAAAATTACACTTTATTGCGCAAAAGATAAAATAATCGGTCTAAAATTTTAATATCTGAATAATTTCAGCTATTTTTGCAGCTTGAAAACGCGCCAGTAGGCGCCGACTACCGAAAAATAATAAAAAACCAACGATATCAATGGAAAATAAAGAGATTAAAACCCAGGCGACCGTGCAGCCCGAACAGGCCCCGGATATCCTGGCCAAAGCCAAGGCCAACAGCAAACTTATTCTGATCCTCTCGATCTTTATATTCGTCGTGCTGGCCGGCGCCCTGGCCTGGTTCCTTATCAGCCAGAACAATGCAAAGAAGAGCGACGCGAAGGCCGGCGAGGCCGACCTCTACGCCATGAAGGCCGAGCAGTCGATGAGCGCCGCCGACCGCCAGCTCAACGACTCTCTGGCCCTGGAATACTATAAGGAGGCGGCCT
>CAJJQT010000363.1 GCA_905193995.1 uncultured Porphyromonadaceae bacterium
CCCCGCCGTACCGCGCCGCCGCCCGGTCGGGCTTTTCATCTTCTCGGCCGCAGCCGCCATGGCCCTGATCCTTACCGTCGCAATCGCTGTGATCAACTTCACCCCTTCGTCACCATCCGTGTCCGACACCGGCGGAGCACTGCCGGATGAAAGCCTGCTGTCGACCCTCGTCAACCACACCGACACCATCCTCAACGTCGACTCCGTAGCCGCACCCCCGCGGCCTGCCGCACCGAAACTCGCCACAGCCGCAATCCACCGCGACCACGCACGGAAAGCCGCCCGCAACGCCCGCCGAGACGCAGCCCGGCGCGACACACTTTCGCCCGAACAGGCCACAGCCGTAGTCGACGAACTGCTTGCCCGCTCATTCAAGACCGCCTCGATGCACGTCGAACAGGCTCGCGAGAACTTCAACAATATCGAAACAACCATTCACCGTATATCAAAATGAAACGCTTCCTTCTGTCACTAATCGTCCTGCTGGCCATATGTCCCGCTTTTGCCCAAAGTCTTTTCGACTCTGTCGCCGACATGCCGGGCGTCACCTCCACCTATATCAGCAACGAATTCCTGTCCAATCCCGGATCTGCGGGCGGAGCAATTTATCTCAATGGCGCGAGCATTCCGGCCGAAAACTACAAATCCCTTGAAATCATATCGGCCGACGAGGATTCGGCCACAAAGCCCGAAGTAGTGGCCGCCGCCTGCCGCAAGATCATCGACGGCATGGATCTGCAGCTTCTGCTCCGCACCCGCGACGACGACGGCTACAACCGCATCTATGTAGGCCGTCCAGGCGACGACAACTCATCCAAGACCATCCTGATCGAATCGAAGGACGAGGACTCGTACCAGCTCGTCTACATACGCGGCGAATTCGACGTACAGGAACTCGCCCGCCGCTATTCCAATTACAACTTGAATTTATAAATAAATTTCCGTAACTTTGCAGCCCCGTTTGGACATGCAAAGAATATGAGTTTTAACAGCAACGACAATCATGGCCCCGTGGTGCAGATCGGCCGCTTCGAAATAAATTCCCAAGACTTCAACGCCGACCCGCAGCCCGACGACCTGCCAATAATAGCCACCCGCAACCTCGTCCTCTTCCCGGGTGTCACCATACCCATATCTCTCACCCGCGAAGCCTCGCTGAAGGTAGCCAATATAGCTTCGGAAGAGCGCATTCCCGTCGGCATCGTATGCCAGACCGATCCCGATCAGGAATCGCCTTCGGTGACAGGCGGTCTGTGCCGCTACGGAGTCATCGCCGACGTCTATCAGGTGATCGAATTGCCCGACGGCAGCCACACGGCTCTCGTACATGGCCGCGACCGCATCCGCATACTCGGCCGCGGGGCTGGCACCCGGATTCCCGGCGAGCTGTCGGCCCGTGTCAAAATACTCACGGACACAGAGGCTGCCGACAAAGCCGAATTCGACGCAACCGTGGAGCGCATCACCCAGCTCAGCAGCGAGATCGTCGCAAGCCAGCAGGGCGACCAGTCATTCTCCACCTTCATCAAGGGCATGGATGATCCCGTGCAGCGGCTTCACTTCGTCGCCACCAATTTTCCGATCGACACCGCCGGCAAAATCAAGTTGCTCGGCAT
>CAJJQT010000364.1 GCA_905193995.1 uncultured Porphyromonadaceae bacterium
GGGCGAGAAGTCGACGTGCGTGCCCGCTTCGCCGTGCAGGTTCACGCACAGATAGTGGCGCGCCCAGCGGTTTTCGTTGATACGTTCGTTGACGGCCAGGTCGAGGCGCATCAGCAGGTTGTAGCGGCCGTTCTCGCCGCTGACCTCTCCGGCGGCCACGATGCTGCCGCTGTAGTAGCGCGCGAACGCCGGGTCGGTCGTGGCGTCGATTACCGACACCGAGTCGCCGCCGATGCGGCCCGTCTCGTATACGAATTTGCGATCGATGACGTCAAAGACCGAGAACGATACCTCGAAGGGGCGCTCGTCCGAGCTCCAGCCCTCGCAGTGCCCCGGCAGATAGTTGTACCCCCAGTCGACGTGCTCGCTGACCATGGCGGTGACGGTCGGCTTCTCCGGACTGAATGTGTGGTGCACGCCTATGTTGGTCGAGCCGTCGTTGCCCGCCGAGAGAAGTACTGGTACTTCCGCGGCGCAGCGGTCGAGATACTGGCAGAAGAGGTCAGTGCCGTCGCGCGGACCCATTGCAGAGCCCAGCGACAGGTTTATCACCGCCGGCTGTCCGTGGCTGCGGGCGTAGGCTATGATTTCCTCCACGCCTGCGAGTATACCCGTGTCGTAGAGGGTCGAGGTGGTGGCGTAGATGTCGGCGCCCGGGGCCGTGCCGCGGTAGGGGGTGCCGTCGCCGCTGCCGGCCATGATGCCGGCTACGTGCGTGGCGTGGTACTGACGCGGATTGTCGGTGGTGTATGCGGCGATCTCGGCCGGAGCCGTCAGTCGTGTTACGGCTGCCAGCGTGTCGTTGATGTGGCTCAGGCCCACGGTGCGGCCGCCGAAGGTGGCGTGGCCCGGATCGAAGCCTATGTCGGAGAATCCTGCCACTATGCCGCGCCCCGTATAGGGCAGTTCGGCTGCCTGCCCGTCGATGACGGACGCGGCGCCGGTCGCTGCCGCAGCGCGGTCGAGCAGTGCGCTCGCCGGGCGCCCGAGAGATGCGCGGCGCACTATGTTGAGGTCTTCGATTATGTCGGTGCGGTCGACCGGAATGTAGGCCAGCACCAGCTCGTCGCGGTGATGGAGTACCCGGATTCCCGCGGCCTCCAGTTCGCCTATGGAGCCGCCGTCGCCGAGTTTCAGTATCATCGGTACGTAGCGCTGCGGCTCAGGCATTTTGTCGCCTACGGCCGGCGCGGCTTTGGGCCCGGTGTGTCCGCTGCCGCGCAGGGCGATGCGGGTCATCGGGTCGAGCACGCGCATGGCGCCGGCGGCCGAAGCCGCCGACGCCATGCCGATCGCCGTTACAGCGAGGAAAAGGGAGAGAGAAAATTTCATATGCGCCGGGTTATTCGACGGCGACGCGGGCCGAGTGGGTGCCGTTGACACTCATGATGTAGATGCCGCGTGCCAGGCCCGAAGTCGATACTTCGGCCGAACCGTCGCCCGCTGCGGTGGCCACAAGGGCGCCCTGCATATTGTAGACATTCACATTTACGGTGCGGGCGCTGCCAAGGGCTACGCTCCATTTGTCGGTGCCGGTGCGGTCGATGATCAGTTCGTTGTCGCGGTCGGCGGCCACGTCACTGACGCCGCCTGCCAGCAGCTTGTGGATCCGGC
>CAJJQT010000365.1 GCA_905193995.1 uncultured Porphyromonadaceae bacterium
TTGTACACCTGCACCATGCGCTCCATGGAGATGTTGCCGTCGTGGCCGAAGCGCAGGGTGGCGCCGTTCTCGCCCGAGGCGATGTACTCGTCGGCGTTGACCAGGATGTCGTTGACCAGGTTGCGGGCGTTGCCGGTGAACCGGCCCTCGGCGGGCAGATAGCTCGAGTTGCGGGCGAAGAACTCAAAGTTGAACACCTGCCACAGGTCGTAGAGTTCCTCGGGTGTGAAGATGTCGTCGAAGGTGATCTTTGTCTCCATGTTCTGCATGTCGACGGTGACCCAGTAGAGCTGCCACATCAGTTCGACGGGGTCGATCCACATGTCGACGTAGTCCGGATCGCTGAACAGCGAGGCTACCAGGCGGTCGGGATTGGTCTTTTCGGCCTTGAAGCGCTTGAATGTCTGGTAGTAGGGGCCTTCGTGGCTGGTGTAGAAGCCCGATTCGGGCGAGTGGTAGTTGAGGAAGTACATGTTGCGCTCGCCGCTTTCGCGGGGCACCTCGAGGCCGGGGAAGAGCTGCTGCAGCCCCTCGATGAAGGCGAACATGGAGTGGGCGCAGCGCATGACCGTGGTCGACGAGGCCGACACGCGCGGATCGCCCGCGAATACCTCGGGGAAGGCCTCGCCCATGCGGCGGGCGATGGCGCGGTGCTGTCGGTTGCCCAGCGGCGACAGCTCGCCGCCACGGCCGCGGGCCTCGAGCCAGATGCTGTCGAGGCGCAGGCGCACGTCATGACCGAGCGGGGTGAGAACACCGAGGCTGTCGGCGCGGCGGAAACGCTCCATGACTGTGCGGTAGTCGTTGTCACTGATCAGGTATCGCGAACCGTGGCGGCCGTAGTGGCTGATGTAGAACGGCCTGTAGCCTTTCGGAGCGGGTGTGTTCTGCGAGCTTTCGGTCGGATAGGCATAGTAGACGCCGCCGGCCTTGCCGGGCGTGGCCGCGATCTCGTCGAGAAGCGTGTCGGCCGACGCGGCTGACGAGCTGATAGCCAGCGCGGCCGCTATGATGATAAATATGCGTTTCATTTTGCCAGATGCTGTTGCCAGTGCCATGCCGAAAGAAGTGTGTCGCCCAGTGGGGTGTCGGCACTCCAGCCCAGGACGGTGTTGGCGCGCGTCGGGTCGGCCCACACCTTGACGATGTCGCCTGCGCGGCGCGGGGCGATGCGGTAGGGAAGGTCGATGCCTGTGACCTCGCGGAACGTGTTGATCAGCTCCAGGACCGAGACTCCGCGGCCGGTGCCGAGGTTGAAGATCTCGATGGGCGATTCCTGACGCCCGTCGACCATACGGGCGACGGCGATGACGTGGGCCTTGGCCAGGTCGACCACGTCGATGAAGTCGCGGATGCATGAGCCGTCGGGCGTGTCGTAGTCGTCGCCGAACACGTTCAGGCACTCCAGGATGCCGGCTGCGGTCTGCGTCAGATAGGGGATGAGGTTCTGCGGGACGCCGTTGGGCAGCTCGCCGATGAGGGCCGACGGATGGGCGCCCACGGGGTTGAAGTAGCGCAGGATGACGGCGCCGAACGGAGCGCCGGCATTGATGGTGTCGGTGATGATCTCCTCGCTGATCTGCTTGGTGTTGCCGTAGGGCGACG
>CAJJQT010000366.1 GCA_905193995.1 uncultured Porphyromonadaceae bacterium
TTTGTCGAGTGTGAATTCTTCGCGGGTGACGACGGTCTCTTCGACGCCGCCAAAGTTTAATTTAGCCATAGTATGTGATATTTTTTATCTGTCGCGGTAAGTTATCTGAACGGCGGCGGCGCGGCGTCCGTCGCTGACGATTTCGGTGGTGAAGGCGCCCGCGGCCGAGGCCGACGGGCCGGTGACGAGCTCGACGGCCGAGCCGAAGCGGCATTCGTGCTCGAACGAGGCCTCGAGCACGGTGATGTTGTGCGAGTCGTAGAAGTCGAGCGGGCGCTGGTTGATGACGGCCTCGAGGTAGCGCACGGTGTTGACGTGGCGGTTGAAGTCGAAGTCGGTGAAGCGGAACGAGTAGGGTGTGCGCTCGGCGGCTGCATCCTGCGCTATGGTCAGCGCGCGGCATTTGCCCACGGGGCACGTGCGGTCGGCCGTCGGAAACGATTTGCGGTCGAGGCGCGTCAGGTCGGCCATGCGCCGCGTGGCCGTGTCGATGGCGACCCACACGGAGCGTATGTCGGCCACGACCTCGCCCCGCTCGTCGGTCATGACGAAGCAGCGGTCGCTGAAGTACTTGTTGTAGCCTTCGATCCAGGTTTCGAGGGTGTATGTCTCGTTGATGGCCGGGTAGCGACGCACCTCGATGGCCAGGCGGGCCAGGACCCAGCCCAGGCGGTGCTCCGACAGGTTGGAGTAGCCGATGCCGAGGGCGTTGGCATGCAGGGTGGCGGCCTCGATGGCGCGGGAGGCGATGAGTGTGACGGGCATCAGGCCGCGGGCGTCGGTCTCGCCGGCGGTCAGGAAGCGCGTGATGCTGAATATGCTGTCGGTCGGTTCAGTCATTTTTCTGTTTGAGTCGTTGCTGGCGTTCGTTCTGTTTCTGGAGGAATATGTCGATGTGCTCGACGGGTGAGTTGGTGACGCTGACGCGGCCCGAGCGCACGAACTGACGTATGTCGTAGCGCCGCAGGCAGTCGAAGAGCGCCTCGGTCTCCCACGAGTGGCCGGTCTTCTCGAAGACGGTGAATTCGGGCGTCATCTCGAGGATGCGCGCGCCGTGCGTGCGGATGATGGTCTCGAACTCGTTGCTCTCGAGCAGCCCCGGAGTCGGCACTTTGTAGAGGGCGATCTCCTGGTAGACGATCTCCTCGTCGGTGTAGAGCCCGACCTTGAGTACTTCGATGATCTTCTCGATCTGCCCGACGACCTTCTCCATGGTCGGGCGGTCGCTCCATGTGGTGATGGTGAGTTTGTGGATGCCCTGTACCGACGACATACTGGCGGTGACGTCCTCGATGTTGAGGCATCGGCGCGTGAAGATGTTCGACACGTGGTTGAGCAGGCCGATCGAGTTCTCGGAATAGATCGTCACGGTGAACAGCTGTTTCTGAGGATTATTCATAGCTGTATGTTTTATCGGGCGTGAGCATTATGAAATCGACGGGGCGCCCGACGGGGGTCATGGGGAAAACCATATCGGTCGGATCGATGGCCACGTCGAGCAGGTAGGGGCCGTCGTGTGCGAGCATGCGTCCGACGGCGTCGCGGAGGTCGGCGCGACGCTCCACGCGCTCGCCGGCGATGCCGTAGGCGGCGCCCAGCGCCA
>CAJJQT010000367.1 GCA_905193995.1 uncultured Porphyromonadaceae bacterium
AGCGGATGGGATGCGACCGAAATTCGTCACATGAAATCTGACGACTACCGTATTCTCGCCGGACAGTATCACACCGGAAGCGCCGGAGCTACATTCACCTACAAAGGTAAAGCAAAGGTACCACACGCAGGAGAGTGGACTAAATCGACAGTCCTTTTCATCGCTCCAGCACCAGGCACCGTCACCATAACCGAATCCGACGGCTACACGTCAGAACATACGGTCGAAGCATCGGCTGCCGTGCAGGCAATAACCGTGAACCGGCCGACCTCGGAATTCGGATTCACAAGCGACATCAACGGACTGACCGTCCTCGGAACTTGGCTCGAGGCACCCGCCGGAATCCAGCTCGACAACATGTCGCTGCGCGGCAACAGCGGCATCAGCCACCGCAATCTGAATGCCGCCGTTAACGGCCAGATGCGCCAGTACATCGACTACGACCTTATCATTCTGGAATTCGGCATAAATGCCCTGACTTCTGAGCAGAACGACTACAGCTCATACGGAAAGATGATGGGACGTGTGGTAAATGCCGTCAGAGCTTCGTATCCGGGTGCCGTCATCATGCTTATGGGTATCGGCGACCGCGGACAGAAACAGGGCACTGAAGTCGGATCCATGACCACAGCTCCGGCCATGGTTCGAGCCCAGCGCGAGGCCGCACGTGCCACCGGAACGCTCTTCTGGGACACGCGCAGCGCCATGGGCGGCAAGAATGCCGTCATCGATTGGCACAACCGCGGACTGATCAATTCAGATTACATTCATCTCAACCACAAAGGCGGACGAGAGCTCGCCAAAATTTTTGTAAAATCTCTAAACACCTCAATCAGTGAATAGACTTTTCCCTCCCCTCATTCTTGTAGCCGCAGCCGTGGCCTTTTGCCCGTGGCCGACATACGCCGATGACGACCAAAGCGAGACACGCGAGAATCCGACCGTAGAGACCGGCAACGCAGCGGCCCTTGCTTCAGTCAATTATCCGAAGTATATAAAATTGGGCGCCAACCACATACAGATGAACGGAGATGACTGGTCGGATCTTGCCGAAGTATTCGCTGCCGCCGACTCATGCCCCGTGAACATTGTTCATATCGGCGACTCGCACCTCCAGGCCGACATGGGCACCGCCGTGACACGCAACCGTCTCGGCAAGGAATTCGATCATCTGCGCGGCCGCGGCCTCATTATACCATTCAGGCTTGCCGGAACTAACCAGCCCGTCGACTATAAGATAACGTCGTCAAACAACTTCACCCAATCGCGGTTGCTGAAACTACCTTGGCCGACTGCCATGGGCTTCACTGGCATAGCCATACAGCCCTACGGACGCACCTTCAACCTTAGCGTCACCACCGAAGAGATGTTTGACGCGCTGACAGTCTACTACAGCGGCGACACGCTCGAAATAATGTCGGCTATAGAAGGTGCCGAACCCATTCCTTTCTCTGCCGGCCCCGTCTACAAGGGATTGAAGATATCATTTCCCTACAATATACGTAGTGTCGATCTGAACCTGCGTGCTCCCGCAGGAACAGCCATCCACGGCATAAACGCATCGCTGGGCGAGACCGGACTTGCTTACCATGTGATAGGCA
>CAJJQT010000368.1 GCA_905193995.1 uncultured Porphyromonadaceae bacterium
CGAGGGCAAGGCGAACCTGGACGACACGGACGACCCGACGGTGATCGCCGAGCTCGAGCGCGCGAATCAGGCGCTCGTCGACAGCGTGCAGACGCAGACCCGCGCCCTGCTCGGCACCGTGCTCGACCAGCGCACGGTCACGATGAAGAACGCCTTCAACATGAACGACCACTGAGAGCGCGCCGTTGCGCCCCCGAGCGCAACGCCAATGCCTGATTGGGGCCGGCCCCGAAGCCTCGCCATTCGCTGGCGACGCCGGGGCCGGCCTTTTCGCATTCACAGTTCTTTCGCATTCGCGGCCCTTTTCGCCTCCCTCTCCCTGCAACACAGGGCTCTTCTCGTGCAAGTGGAGCGGCACCCCCTTGCCGTCGCCGCTCCGTCGGGGCACACTAGCCCCATCGGCGGGAGACGGAAAGGAGCGCCCGTGAAGCTGACCGTGGAAGAGCGGCCCGACTTAGAAGAGGCGGAGGTCACCATCCGCTGCCCGGCCATCGATCGGCGGGTGCGGGCCATCATGGCGGCCGCGAACGCAGTGGATTGCCGGCTTCTCGGCACCGACGCCTGGATGTTCGGCAAATCCACGACACGCGAGTTCTTTCCTCAGAAATTCGTCCCCGAAGATGAAGACCATCCTGCGGCAGGCAAATACCATATCGGCGCCCGCGAATCATCAAGACTATTTGTCACCGTCGATCCCGAAGCCGACATCCTCTACACATCCGGCCGGCTACGCGGCGACTGCATGGCTGTCATCCTGGGGACAAATGCCACCGACAGCTACCTCGCCCTGCTTGAGGAAAAGGGCATATCCTATGCCGTGCTGCCCGAGCCCACCGACCTGAAAGAAGCCATGACGGCCGTGCACGACCTATTCGGAGTGAAAAAAATATCGCTCCAGGGCGGCGGCATCATCAACGGCGCCATGCTGCGGACCGGACTTATCGACGAACTGAGTCTCGTAATCTATCCCGGCATCGACGGACTGGCGACAGATCCCTATATATTCGAATATCTCGGCGCGGACGGCACGCCCCCGGCTTCCGGCCAGGCGCTCGAGCTGCTGTCGGCCAGCACACTCGCCCACGGCATCGTCTGGCTCCGCTACCGGTTCCACCAAAAAGCCTCAGCTAAATAAGGGCGCGCGCTACCCTTTCCACATCAAATAGCAGAAGCGGCAGCCAGCCCGGATCCCCGGATGGCCGCCGCTTCTGCTGACTGTAAGCCTGTGTCAGTATTACTTCACTCCATCAAGCACCACCTTGATATAATCAATTTCTCGTCCACACATTCCGGGATGCAAAAACAGAATCCCTTAGTCCATCATGTCTTCGGGCTGCATGGGCATGTAGGAGCCATCTTTGACTTCGAATATGGTCGATGGTTCAATTACCTCCACAGAATGCCACCGGCCTTTCGGAATCTGTACGCCATAGTTGCCAACTGACGGATCAAGAAGATAACGCTCAATCTGCGCGCCCATATCATCGTAAAAAACCATGAACAGTTTCCCACGTACTATCATAGTTGTCTCGGATGTTTCGCGGTGTCGGTGTATTGGCACTACCGTTCCCGGCTGGAGCACGTTAAGCATCC
>CAJJQT010000369.1 GCA_905193995.1 uncultured Porphyromonadaceae bacterium
ACTGCGTGATCATCGGCCGCAGCAACATCGTCGGCAAGCCGCTGGCAACGCTGATGATGCAGAAAGGTGTCGACGCCACAGTCACCGTCTGCCACAGCGCCACAGAAAATCTTACCGAGATCACACGCCGGGCCGATATCCTTGTAGCCGCTTTAGGCAAACCCGGATTCGTCACGGCCGATATGGTCAAGGAAGGCGCCACGGTAATCGACGTCGGCACCACCCGAGTCCCCGACCCTTCGCGTAAAAGCGGCTTCCGTCTCAGCGGCGACGTCGATTTCGATAATGTGGCGCCAAAGTGCGCGTACATCACACCCGTACCCGGAGGTGTCGGACCGATGACCATAGCCATGCTGATGATCAATACACTGGCTGCAGTAGACTGATGAATTTTCTGCTTTTCTTTGTATCTCTCTACTCGCTCGTTTTCGGCTACGACGAAGCCAACATCGTGTTTGCCGGCGACGCCATGATGCATCAGAAGCAGATCGACTGCGCCCGCCGCGACGACAATACCTACGACTATTCCGACTATTTCACCGAGATCGCCCCTTATGTGATCGGGGCCGACTATGCTGTCGTAAATCTTGAGACAGCCGTCAGCGCACCTCCATATTCCGGCTATCCGTGTTTCAATGCACCCGAAAGCTATGTCGACGCACTCCGGAGCGCCGGCTTCGACCTATTCCTGACCGCAAACAACCACACTCTCGACCGCAACGACCGCGGCCTGCGCGCCACCATCGACAATCTCAACGAGCGGCGCCTTGACCATATCGGCACATACAAAAACGCTGCCGAGCGCGACTCCGTACTGCCGTTTATCCGCAATATCAACAATATCCGCGTCGGATTCCTCAACTACACTTACGGAACGAACGGAATCAAGCCGCAACAGGACGTTGTCGTAGACTATATCGACCGCGACCGCATACGCCGCGATGTCGAAGCAACCCGCGAAGCGGGCGCCGAAGCCGTAATCGTGTGCATGCATTGGGGCGACGAGAACCGCATGCTGCCTAATCAGACACAGAAAAGCCTCGCCGATTTCCTCAAGTCGCTTGATGTTGACGTCATAGTCGGCGGACATCCCCACGTGGTACAACCGGCCGAAATCACCATGCGCGACGACGGCCGTCCGCAACTCGTCTACTACTCTCTTGGCAATTTCATATCAAATATGACGCGGCGCGACAACCGCGGAGGAATGCTGGCGCGCGTACAGCTCCGGCGCGGCGACGACGGCCGGGTGACGGTCAGCGATGCCGGCTACCGCCTTGTCTTCACCGAACAGCCGACCGACGGCGGCAGCTTCCGGCTCCGGTGGGCCGAGGCGTCAGAGTGCCCGGCGGCAAAGGCATTTCTCGATTCGGCAAGAGCTATTTTCAGCAAACACAATGCCGGAGTCGACGAAGACATGCCCGGAGATGAAAATAATTGACAGTTAGCGGAGCCTATGTCGAAGTTTTTTGCTAATTTTGCACATAGAAAAAAATATCAACCCAAATAAACATAAAGAAATGAGAAAGAATATCGTAGCAGGCAACTGGAAAATGAACACCACCCTTCCCGAGGGTATGA
>CAJJQT010000370.1 GCA_905193995.1 uncultured Porphyromonadaceae bacterium
AAACCGTCCGCGTCGGCCGCGAGCATCAGCCGCGTCCCGACGGCAAGCCCACGTGGCGCGACACCGTATACGGCCTGGGATGGTTGCCGCTGGGCGGCTATTGCGACATAGCCGGCATGGTCGATGAAACCAAAAGCTCCAAGGATCTCGCCGCCGAGCCCCAGCCATGGGAATTCCGCACCAAGGCTGCATGGAAGCGTCTGCTGGTCATGGTGGCCGGCGTGCTGTTCAATTTCCTGCTGGCCATAGTCATATATATCGGTATCGCCGCGCACTGGGGCGAACGGGTAATCCCCTACGAGGCCGTCACCGAGGGTATGGACTTCTCCGAACCCATGCATCGCGCCGGATTCGCCGACGGCGACATCCTGCTGACCCTCAACGGCAACACCATCGATCCGCTCGAGACTTCCGACAACTGGGGCCTCATACAGCCCGGATCGAAAATCGCCGTGCTGCGCGACCACCGCGACACCGTCGTAATCACTGCCGGCGACCGCCTGATCAAAGATCTTGTCGAGGCCAACGAGCGCTACATGGCCATGCGCGTACCGGTAATGGTCGATGATGTGGTTGGCGGCGAAGGAGCCGTGAAAGCCGGCCTGCGGTCCGATGACCGCATACTGAAAGTCGCTTCCGACACCACCCCTTCGCTGAGCGAATTCTTCCCGGCGCTCAAAAAGCAGGCATCGAAAACCGTACCGATGGTCATCCTGCGCGACGGCAAGGAACTCACCGTGCCGGTCGAGGTCAATTCCGACGGCAAGATCGGCATACAGCTGCGCCCCGGACAGAAGATCTATGATGTGGTCGAAGTGCAGTACAACATATTCTCTGCCATCCCGCGCGGCTGGCACAACGGCGTCGACCGCCTGTCGACATACGTGTCGTCGCTCGGCATGATCTTCACTAAGGAAGGCGCCAAGAGCGTCGGCGGCTTCGGCGCTCTCGGCAGCATGTTCCCGACGACATGGAACTGGCTGTCGTTCTGGGAGATTACCGCATTCCTGTCGGTGATTCTCGCATTCATGAACATCATACCAATCCCGGCGCTCGACGGCGGGTACACGCTGTTTCTGATCGTGGAGATGATCACTCGCCGCAAGCCCAGCGAGCGTTTCCTCGAGATCGCCAACATGATAGGCATGGGCTTCCTGCTCCTGCTGCTCGTCTACGCCAACCTTAACGACATCTACCGCTTAGTGCTCAAATGACAACGTATCCGACCATCACACTGCGGTGCGGCAAGGAGGAGTCGCTCGACCGCTTCCATCCCTGGGTATTCTCCGGCGCCATAGCCCGCCTGCCCGAAAACCTCGAGGAAGGCGACCTGGTGCGCATCGTCACCTCCGACGGCCGCGTCATCGGCGTGGGCCACTATCAGATAGGCTCGATAGCCGTGCGCGTGCTGGCCTTCGACGACATCGAGATCGACGACGCGTTCTACCGCACGTCGATCGAGCGTGCCGCCGCCCTGCGCCGCGCCCTGGGTCTGCAGCGGCCCGACAACACGGCCTACCGCCTCGTCCACGGCGAGGGCGACTCGCTGCCGGGGCTTATCGTCGACATC
>CAJJQT010000371.1 GCA_905193995.1 uncultured Porphyromonadaceae bacterium
CCGCTGCAGGACATCACAGTATGACACCCTCTCCCGCACTGCCGGCAGCCACCGGGCTGCCGGCGGCGCCATCCCCGACCTTCACTACCAAGGCGTCTCAATTATTTTAATCACCATTTATCCCCACAATTTTTATGGAACATATTATTCTTTACGCGATTGTTCCTATCCTGGTCATCATGCTGCTGGGATACTATTCGGGAAAGACCGGCTCATTCACGGGAGAGAATGCACGTGTGCTCAACAAAGTGGTACTGAACTATGCGTTGCCCGCAGCGCTGTTCGTTTCCATCATCAAGGCCAACCGTCAGATGCTGAGCGTCGACGTGAAGCTTACCATCATCGCATTCGTCGTGCTTCTGGTCTGCTTCTTCCTTGTGTACTACGTTTTCCGCTATCTGTATAAGGACACCGTGGCCGAATCGGCCGTCTCGGCCCTGATCAGCGGATCGCCTACGATCGGCTTCCTGGGCTTCGCCGTGCTCCAGCCTATCTTCGGCGACTCGGCCTCCGTAGGCCTGGTCATAGCCATCGTATCGATCGAAGTCAACGCTCTCGGCATTCCTATCGGCCTGGCGCTCATCAACGCCGGCAACGCACAGGTGGGCGCCGACGGCAAGAAGCCGAGCATCTGGGGCCCGATGATCAAGGCGCTCAAGGAACCTGTGGCATGGGCGCCTATCCTGGCTGTAGTCCTCGTGCTCTGCGGCGTGAAGTGGCCCGACTATCTCAACCCGTCGTTCCACCTCATCTCAGGCGCCAACGCATCGGTAGCCGTCTTCGCCGCCGGTATCACCCTGTCGTCGGTCAAGATCAAGATCAACGGACAGGCCGTCATGGGCTCGTTCCTGAAACTGTTCATCATGCCTCTGTCGCTGCTCGTGGTCGGTCTCATCTTCAAGATGGATCCCACCAACCTCAAGATGCTGGTCATCAGCGGCGCGCTTCCCCCGGCATTCTCGGGCATCATCATCGCCAGCCGCTACAACATCTATGTCGCCACCGGCACTTCATCGCTGGCCCTGTCGACCATCCTGTTCATGGGTCTGTGCCCCGTATGGCTCTGGATCACCGACCTGGCTCTGAAATGGTTCCCCGTCGGCTGACCCCCGCACCACACAATACACGAAAAGCTGCGCCCCGCGCAGCTTTTTGTGTTGTAAGAGGTTCATCTGACTGTTATCTTCTCTGCTCGTCCTTCGCTGACTTTCAAGTAGATACCGGGTACATCCGGCCCGGCTACCTCTATACCCTGAAGGTTGAACCAGCGCACTGGCGCTTCGGCCGCGTCGGCCTCAACATTCGCCACGCCAAGTTCCTTCCAGAGCTTCAGACCGCCTTCGCGCTCATAGATGACCCTGTTGTTTCGGGAATTGGTCACATAGCGCAGTTTCATCACATCGTATCCGAAATCAGCCAGCGGCGGATACATCGGCACGAAGAAAAGCTCGCCGCATGGATAATCTTCGCTTGAGAACTGGCCGATACCCTCGATCTGAAAATATTCTTTCTCCTCTTGGTG
>CAJJQT010000372.1 GCA_905193995.1 uncultured Porphyromonadaceae bacterium
CAACATCAGCTACCTGAAGTCGATCTACGGCGAAAAGGGCAGCCCCGACTACTCACAGCAGACCAACTTCCAGATTCTATGGAGCCACAGCCAGGACGCGAAGGCCAATCCGAACATGAACCTCTCGGCGAGCGTCAACTTCACCACCGCCGGCTACTCGCGCAACGATCTGAACTCGTACTATTCGAGCGCGTTCACCGAGAACACCAAGAGTTCGACCATCAACATGACTTACCGCTTCCCGAACTCGAAATGGTCGCTGTCGACGACCATGAACGTGGCGCAGCGAACGCAGGACTCGACGCTGACGGTGTCGTTCCCGAACCTGACAGTGACGATGTCGCAGACCAACCCCTTCAAGCGCAAGCACAAGGTCGGCTCCGAGCGGTGGTATGAGAAAATCAAGCTAAGCTATTCGGGCCAGTTTCAGAACTCACTGACAGCCAAGCAGAACGTATTCTTCAAGAAGAGTCTCATCAAGGACTGGCGCAACGGGATGCTGCACCGCGTTCCCATCTCGGCGACGTTCAACGCCTTCGGGGTACTCAACATCACTCCGAGCATCAACCTCACCGACCGCATGTACACCAGCAAGATCAGACGGTCGTGGGATCCGAACGCCTCGGTCGAGGTCGTCGACACGGCCTACAGCCTCTACAACGTCTACGACTTCCAGGCGTCGGTGTCGATGGACACGAAGATCTACGGCTTCTGGCGCCCGGTGGGCTTCCTGAAGAACAAGATCAAGATGATCCGCCACGTCATCACGCCGACCATCTCGCTGAGCGGCGCCCCCGATTTCGGCTCGAAATTCTTCGGCTACTACGGCGAGTACCAGTACCCCGACGCGAGCGGCCAGATGCAGACGCGGCGCTACAGCCACTTTCCCAACGGCCTGTTCGGCGTCCCGGGCGAGGGCAAGCAGGGCACTCTGTCGTACCAGATCGCCAACAACCTGGAGATGAAAGTCAATACCGACGACTCGATCGGAGAAAAGAAAATATCGCTCATCGAGAACTTCACCATAGGCCAGAGCTACAACTTCGCGGCCGACTCGCTCAACTGGTCGAACATCAACACGTCGCTGCTGCTGCGCCTCACCAAGGGTTTCAACCTGAACCTGTCGGCCACATGGGACGTCTACACCTACCAGCTCAACAGCGCCGGGCAGCCCGTGCGCGTCAATATTCCCCGCTGGAAGGCCGGCAAAGGCATCGGACGCCTCTCCAGCACCGGTACATCGTTCTCATACACGTTCAACAACGACACCTTCAAGCGCAAGAGCAAGGACAACAACAAGGATAAAGGCGGTTCAGGCGACAGCAACCAGCAGCCGCCCTCGGGCGCCGAAGCCGCCCGGCAGCGCGAGGACGAGGCGGAGGGCGACGGCTCGTCGGGCGACTACGACCTGGACGCCGACGGCTATGTGCGCTGGAAAGTGCCCTGGAACCTGACATTCAACTATTCGATCGGCTACGCCTACGGCTCGTTCAACTACA
>CAJJQT010000373.1 GCA_905193995.1 uncultured Porphyromonadaceae bacterium
AGCATATACCTCGTCGACATCGGCGGGGCTGGAGACCGGACGGAAGATGTAGCCCAGCGAAGGATGTCTGGCGGCAAGCTCGCCGGCGTCTATGTTATAGAGACGGTCGCGGTTGATACTGCGGCGGATCTCCTCGGCTACATCGCCTGCTATCAGCTGAATGTGAGGGTGCTGGAGTACTTCGAGAACATCCTGATAGAAAAATGTCCGCGATCCGTCGGACCGCTTGCGCGCCCGCATCTGCAGGGCTACAATTACGCGAAATAACGTGGCAAACGTAGTCGACGAGTATGGAATCGACATAGTGACGTTGATACTGTCAACACATCCGTCGAGCCCCAGCAGCAGTGACGGAAGGAGATTCTGCTGCGGTACGACTGCGGCCGTATTTATGCTGTCGGATCCGGTCTCAAGGTTCTGTCGGTACCATTCGGATAGAATACCCGCAGCGTATTTTGCATGGCCTACCCCTGACGAAAATCCGACAATGTCGATCTCAGGCACACTGTTATCAACGTCGGGCACGAAACCGTCCGGCATAGGAAAGCGTCTGACAAGGTTACGGATTATCGTCACGACTTTGCCGGTGTTATTGCTGCGGAATATAGGCGAGGCGATATCCCAGAAGAAATCAGCTGCGCCGGCTGACTGCAGACGTGCCATTATGACGAGCTCAGCCGTGGTCAGTTCGGCATGTCCTACGAAAACGAATCTGTTGCGGCGCAGGTCCTTGACCGAAGCCTCCTTGACCTGACGAACGGCGTCAAGGGCGATCATGCCCTTGGTCCCGAGCCTGCGTCCGCGCATCGCCGACTCGAATTCGGTGTATAGCTCCGCGAGAATCTGCCATAGGGCCAGGAACTTGCGCTTGACCGGCTGCTCGCGGTCGTCGCCGTGACCGGTGTGATACCAGAAGGTATCGATCGTCTCGGTCATGGGTGTGTCGCCCCATATGTCGCGGATGACCTTCTTTTGTTCCTCTGTCAGATAATCGGCCGCCAGACCCTTGAGATCGTTCAGATTGCTGTACAGTTTTCCGGCATCGGCCATTGACGAGTCGATGGTATCGAAGTCGGCCAGGATCATGTCGCCCCAGAATATGAACTTATCAAAATCCTTGGCCTGTTCGGGCCGACCGTGCCGCTCGAGTATCTTGCGGTAGCAGGTGTATAGCAGAAAGAGCATGTCGTCGCGCGAGCCTTCGGAGAGGGGAGAGCGTCGCGCCAGAAATTTTCCGAAAGTAGTGAAGCGGGGCAGAAAATATACGCCTTCGGGCAATGCCAGGCGTACATATCGCCTGAGAAACATTGCCGAACGTTTATTGGGCAATATGAAAATGAAATCGGCCAGATCACCGCCCGATTTCAGTTTCGCGACATAGTAGTCGGCTATCTGCTGTAGAAATTTCTGCATACCTTGAATTTATAATAATGGCCGCGTCATCACGACGCAGCCATTATTGGAGGGATATAGTAGTGAATTTGGGATTTGCT
>CAJJQT010000374.1 GCA_905193995.1 uncultured Porphyromonadaceae bacterium
GCTTCGGCAAGGAAAACAGAGTGAAAATCAAGAATTAAAAATTTAAAATTAAGAATGCATAATTAAGAATTGAAAATTAATAAAGCATAATTTGATCTTATGGTAACAACTTATTTCAGACAGGCATGGCAGCTGCTGCGGCAGAACAGGCTGTTTTCGGCGATCTACATCGCCGGCACGGCGCTCGCCATAGCCACAACGACCATCTTCGCGGTGATCTACTACGTGAAGATCGAGCCGGTCTACCCTGAGTATAACCGCCACCGCACGGCCTATGTGACACAGGGTCAGGTATTCACCGCCGACGGTATGTCGGGCTGGGGCGGCCTGCTCGGCCTCGATTTGCTCGACAGGATACGCCGCCTCCCGGGAGTCACGACGCTCACGGCCGTGCGGGACCGGTCGTGGTACAGCGACTTCGTAGGGCTGCCCGGCAAGAAAAACGATGTGCGTGCGTTTGTCAAGGGCGTGGATCCGCAGTTTTTCGAGGTCTACGAGTTCGATGTCCTTGAAGGCATGGCGCTCAGCGCCGCCGACTTCGACAGCGGCGCACACTCGGCCATCATCACCGACGGCCTGGCGACGCAGCTTTTCGGGACGGCCCGCGGGATCGTAGGACGTGATTTTCAGCTCAACTACGGCGACTATCGCGTGGCGGGCGTCGTGCGCGCGGGCAGCTCGCTGGCCCGTCAGTCGTTCGCGACACTTTACATTCCCTACACTTCGATCGATGGCTACGACAGCCAGAGCGTTCCCAATGTGGGCAGCTATTTCGGTGTACTGCTGACCGACAGCCTCGACGAGGTGCGCCGCGCCACAGCCGAAATGGTGCGCCGCTACAACAGCTCGCAGGACGATTACAAGCTCGAGCTGTGGACCCAGCCGCAGTCTCATCTGGTCAGATCGCTCAATCCGTCGCCTTCCCGGGAAAGCGATGTGTCCGATATAATCCGTTCCAAGGGCCTGATACTGCTGATACTGCTGCTGGTACCGGCCTTGAATCTGAGCGGCATGATCTCGGGCCGCATGGAGACACGCGGCTCCGAACTGGGCGTGCGCCGCTCGTTCGGTGCCCGGCGCCGCCATCTGATCGGCCAGGTAGTGTGGGAGAATCTGGCGCTGACGCTGATCGGAGGGTGTATGGGACTGCTTCTTACGTGGCTGCTGCTCTGGCTGAGCGGGGGCATGCTGCTGACGCTGGTCGACGATCCGTTCAATTCGCCCGTCGCCGACGTGGCCCTGACCTCCGACATGTTTTTCGCACCGGCCATATTCGGCATCGTACTGGTGCTGACGGTCTTTCTCAATCTTCTGTCGGCCGCGGTGCCGGCCTGGATCTCGTCGCGCCGCCAGATCGTAAAATCACTTAAAGAAAAATGACTATGATAAAGATGATATTCAAGAATCTGTGGAACCGCCGTCGCCAGAATGCGTGGCTTTTCATCGAGCTGATACTAGTCACGGTGCTCACGTGGATC
>CAJJQT010000375.1 GCA_905193995.1 uncultured Porphyromonadaceae bacterium
GGCCAGGCAGCCATCATCCAGACAATGCTCACCCGCGGCAGCCACGCCGGCGTGGCGGTGGACAACACCACCGACGCCGAGATCGGCGCCCTGATCGACGCATACCGCCGCATCGGCCCGCGCGAGATCATGCTCTACTCGCTCGACCGCCCTACCCCGGAGCTGTCGCTGCAGCGCGTGCCGCGCGAAGAACTCGAAACCATAGCGGCACGGATCACAGCAGCCACGGGCATCCCCGTACAGGTGGCATGAAAAAATACAGGCACGCCGTTGACTTTACCGGCATAATGTATTATCTTTGCATACACTAACCCATTCGAAAAACGAAGCCATGAAAATCGCAGTATATTGCAGTTCGGTGGAGAACCTGCCGGCAAGCTGGGTCGAAGGAGCGACCGTAGCGGGCCGCTGGATCGGACAACACGGCGCGCAGATGGTCTACGGCGGTGTCGACGCCGGCCTGATGACCGACGCCGCACGCGCCTGCAAGGAAGCCGGCGGCACGGTAGTAGGCGTAGTGCCCTGGCGGCGTGCCGACCAGGCGTCGGTGCTGAACGACGTGCGTGTGCCGGCCTCGGATCTCAACGACCGCAAGGGCGTCATGCAACTGCTGGCCGACGCGTTCATCGTATTGCCCGGCGGCTACGGCACCCTCGACGAGTTCTGCACCTCGTTCGCCTACATCAACTTCACACATAACCGCGACAAGCGCATAATCCTGTACAACCCCGACGGACTCTACGACCCGCTGCTGGCGCAGCTTCAGGCATTCGTCGACCGCGGACTGATGCCGGCCGACCGCCTCGACATCCTCGAGGTAGTCACCGAACCGGCAGACATAGCCGCCGCGCTCGACCGGTTCACCGAACACTTCAAAGACTCGATAAAATGAAAAGCAGACTGTACACGCGCACGGGCGACCAGGGCACGACGTCGCTCGTCGGCGGCACGCGCGCGCCCAAAGACTCGCCGCGGCTCGAAGCCTACGGCACTGTCGACGAACTGAACTCATGGCTCGGGCTGCTGGCCGCCTCCGACGCCCTCTCGGACGGCCGGCGCGCCGATCTGCGCCGGATACAGAACCGACTGTTCGACATCGGGGCCGCCCTGGCCACCGAGCCCGAATCGGCATGGCAGCCGCAGCTGCCCGGCGCTGAAGCCGTCGAGGAAATCGAGCGGCTGATCGACAGCGTAGACTCGCGCCTGCCGCAGCTGCGCGAGTTCATCCTTCCCGGCGGCCACCCCGACGCCGCGCGCGCCAACATAGCCCGCACCGTCGCACGCCGCGCCGAGCGCCGCATCGTCAGCCTATCGGCCGAGGTACCCGTCGACCCGTTCATACTGCGGTATATCAACCGATTGAGCGACTTCCTGTTTGCCCTGGCGCGCGAAATCAACCTCGACGCCGGCGCGACCGAAGTGACATGGCGACGCGAATGC
>CAJJQT010000376.1 GCA_905193995.1 uncultured Porphyromonadaceae bacterium
AGCGGGTCTGGAACGGCTCCGAGACGGCTCCCACGGGAATGGCGAAGGCCACCGAGTCGAATTCGGCCACGGTCATGCCCGAGCCGAGCCACCCGAGGCTGCCGCCGCGGCTTGCCGAGCCCGGATCCTGCGACAGGCGGCCGGCGAGTTCGGCGAACTGGGTCGGATCGGCCTTCACCACGGTGTAGATCGAATCGATGAGCGCCTTCTGGGCCACCGAGGCCGAATCGGCCTGGTCGGGGCCGGCCATGCGCAGGATATGCTCCACGAGCACTTCGCCGCGCGCGGGCTCGCGCTTCTCCACGCGGATGATGTGGACGCCGTAGCCTGAATTGACCACCGGCGATATCTCGCCCACGGCCGTGGCGTAGGCGGCTTCTTCGAACGGCCACGGATAGCGGCCCGGAAGCACCGTACCCATCAGGCCGCCGCGTACGGCCGACGGCTTGTCTATCGAGTATTCGGCGGCCGCGGCCTCGAACGTCGTCCGGCCCTCGTTGATGGCGGTGCGGATCGAGTCGAGCTTCGCGGCGTTGTCCTCATACATCATGATATGGCTTACGAGCAGTTCGTTCGACATATGCTCATAGGCCTGGCGCAGCAGAGAGTCCTCCACCGCTGCGTCGACCATATAGGGAGCTGCAAGTTCGTTGCGGAACTGATTGAATTCCTTCAGAAAAGCCTCCGTCGTATCGATTCCCGCAGCTTCGGCGTCGGCGACCTTGAGCTTGTAGTCGACAAACATCTTTACATAGTCGTCGAGCGACTGCGGCTGTACCTGCTGCGATATGTTTTTATGGTAAAGATACTCGAACTCGCTCAGGTGCACGTCCTTGCCGGCTACGTTCATCAGAACGGGATCTGTCGGTTGAGCGGCCCACACGGCTGCCAGGGTCAGCCCCGCGACGCCGATGGCCAGAAATTGCTTTTTCATGCTTTATATGTCGTAATAGTCGGTTAATACGTTTTTATACAAAAGTAATAACGACATATTTGCCGATTTATTATTTTAATGTGATATTTTTTGGGCTCCCCGGCCGGGGCCGGGGCAGCCACAGGCTCCGTCAGCGCTGGCCCGACGAGTAGTTGGGCGCCTCGCTCGTGATGGCCACGTCGTGCGGATGGCTCTCGGCCACGCCGGCGTTGGTGATGCGGGTGAAGCGGGCGTGGTGCAGGTCCTCGATGGTCGGCGCGCCGCAGTAGCCCATCCCGGCGCGCAGGCCGCCCAGCATCTGGTACACGACTTCGTAGAGCGAGCCTTTGTAGGGCACGCGCGCGGCGATGCCTTCGGGCACGAGTTTCTTCGTGTCGTTCTCGCCGCCCTGGAAGTAGCGGTCCTTCGAGCCCTTCGCCATCGCAGCGAGCGAGCCCATGCC
>CAJJQT010000377.1 GCA_905193995.1 uncultured Porphyromonadaceae bacterium
ATTTGCGGCCCGGCGATATGGAGTCGGTCAGATATTTTTCCATCACCAGCGAGCCGATCGGCACACCGAACGTTGCGCCGAAACCGCCGTTCTCGACATACACAGCCACGGCTATCTTAGGGTCGTCGTAGGGTGCGAAGCCCATGAACGCTGAGTGGTCCTTGCCGTGGGGATTTTGCGCCGTACCGGTCTTGCCGGCCACGTCGATGCCCGGAATGGCGGCGCGGCGGCAAGTGCCCCCCGTTACTGCCATGCGCATGCCCTCGGCGATGTCGCCGTACCAGTGCTCGTCGATGGTCGGACGCCGCCGGGCCAAAAGCTCGCCGGGCATGACGGTATCCTGGATGGCCTTGACTATGTGCGGCGTGATGAACCAGCCGCGATTGGCGATCGTAGACGCCAGATTGGCTATCTGTAATGGTGTAGCCAGTATCTCGCCCTGGCCTATGGCCACCGATATCACTGTGTTGGCGCTCCAGTGGCCTTCGCCGTAGAATTTGCTGTAAAACTTGGCATTAGGCAGGAAACCGCGGCTCTCGTGCGGCAGGTCGACGCCGAGGCGGTAGCCGTAGCCCATAGACACAAGGTGATTCTTCCAGACCTCGAAAGCCTTGGCAGGATCGCCGTACTTCGACCGCTTGTCGATCATCGACTTGAAGCCCCAGCAGAAGAATGCGTTGCACGACGTCTGCAGAGCCGGCTTAAGCGGCAGTGGCGACGCATGGCCGTGACAGCCAACGCGCAGGCCGCCGTTGATGTAGCCGCGGTAGCACGGAAAGGTCGTCGACGTGGTGATGATGCCCTCCTGCAGGAAGATCAGTCCCTGCGTGGGCTTGAAGGTCGAGCCCGGCGGATAGGCGCCCCCCAGCGCGCGGTCAAACAGCGGCAGGGTCTTGTCGGCCGTCAGCATCTTGTAGTTCTCGCCGCGCTTGCGGCCCACCAGCAGACGCGGATCGTAAGTCGGCGACGACACCAGGCAGAGAATCTCGCCCGTATGCGGTTCGATTGCCACGACGGCGCCGCGCTTGCCTACCATCAGCGATTCGGCGTACTGCTGCAGCCGTACGTCGATGCTAAGGGTCAGATCGCGGCCCGAAATCGGCTCGATGTCGTGTGCGCCGCCCTCGTAACGGCCCTGGATGCGGCCCTGGGCGTCGCGCATCAATACTTCCACTCCCTTGACGCCGCGGAGATACGTTTCATATGAGCGCTCTACACCCAGGTCGCCCGTGTAGTCGCCAGGATCGTAGTAGGGATCGTTGTCGATGTCGGTCTGTGACACCTCGCGCAGGTTGCCCAGCACGTTGGCCGCCGTGGCGAAGTTGTACTGCCGCAGGATGCGTTTTTGGATAAAGAAG
>CAJJQT010000378.1 GCA_905193995.1 uncultured Porphyromonadaceae bacterium
GCGTGTGCGCAGGCGCCCGAGCGCAGCCATTGCCTCGGCATAGGGGTCGACAGGCTTGGGTCGGTGCACGATGATGGTGCCCGTCTTGCGGTAAAGCATATAGAGGTAGACTCCGACACCGATCAGCGCGGCCACGAGCACCCCGAGGAGTACCAAGGGCAGCCACTCGGGTATATAGTCGTACCAGGCGCGGGGCGGATTCACCACGCCTTCCATGGGGTTAAGCGTCTCGAGTCGATGGGCACGGGAAGTACCTTGAGCGTCAGCAGGTCCGACTCGGCCGTGTCGCCGTCGAGGGCGTAGCGGAAGGGGGCGAAAGTCAGCACACCCGGGTACCACGCCTGAACGAGCAGATCGAATTTGTATCCGGCCTTGGTCGTGTCGCATTTCACCTCGATAAAGTCGAATGCGTCGGCCTCCGTCCCGTTCTCGGGCAGGTCGACCACCGCGCCTTTGTGCGACTGGTCGACTACGTCGAGAGTGATCGTGGCGCGCGAGCCCATCTCTACGACGGTCGAGTCGATCGACGCCGTGATCTTGACCTGAGCCGCGGCCGGCATAGCTGCCATTGCCGCCAGTGCGAGCGCCAATGCTGTGTTGCGGATGATTTTCATTTCTGTGTGCGGTTTTTAAACAGGCCCATCAGCGCCTTGACATAATCCTCATCGGTAGCCACCGAGACGAAATTCACGCGCGATGACCGCAGCGTTTCCGACATAGACTGCTGGCGGTCGTACCACCACCGGGCATAGGCGTCGCGCACCTTGCGGCTCGATGTGTCGACCCACATGTCGGCGCCCGTCTCGAGGTCGCTGACGCGCATCAGGCCCACATCGGGCATCTGCGAGTCGCGCTTGTCGTAGACCTGAATGGCCATGACATCGTGCTTGTTGCGGGCGAGGGCCAACGACTGGCGATAGTCGTCGGCATCGATGAAATCTGAGATCAGAAACATGGTCGAGCGCTTTCGCATGGCGTCAGTGAAATAGCGCAGCGCCATCGCTATGTCGGTACCTCGGTGGTCGGGCTCGAAGTCGAGCAGCTCGCGGATGATCAGCAGGATATGCTTCTTGCCCTTCTTGGGAGGGATGAATTTCTCCACCTTGTCCGAGAAAAAGAGGGCGCCGATGTTGTCGTTGTTCTGCGTGGCCGAAAAAGCCAGGGTGGCCGCAATCTCGGCGATCATCTCGCGCTTCTCGACGCCGACGGCGCCGAACTCGCGGCTGCCCGACACGTCGACGAGCAGCATCACCGTCAGTTCGCGCTCTTCCTCGTAGACCTTCACGTACGGCTTGTTGTGCCGCGCCGTCACGTTCCAGTCGATGTC
>CAJJQT010000379.1 GCA_905193995.1 uncultured Porphyromonadaceae bacterium
TCAACACCGAGGCCCAGTACCTCGAGACGGAGGAGATGTGGTTCGCCAACTGGGACATGGGCGGCGCGTTCTGGGACAAGTCCAACGCCGCCGCGCAGCGCACGTTCGCATCGTCGCCGCACCGCTTCGTCGACCGCTGGGACACACCAATCATGATCAGCCACGGAGAGCTCGACTACCGTATCCTGGCCTCGCAGGGCATGGCCGCCTTCAACGCCGCCCGGCTGCGCGGCGTACCGGCCGAGATGGTCATCTACCCCGACGAGAACCACTGGATCCTGAAGCCGCAGAACGCCGTCATGTGGCAGCGCCTCTTCTTCCGCTGGTTCGACCGCTGGCTCAAAAACTGCCCCTGCCGATATGAGACACTATCTCGTCACCCTCTTAACCGCGTGCGCTCTCGCTCTGCCCGCAGTGGCAGCCGCGCCTGCAGACTCGGCCGACTTCTACATCGCCCGGGGCGACACACTCCTGAGCGCCGGCACAGGAACATTCTTTCAGATCCTGGAACTGTACACCAAAGCCTACGAAGCCGACTCTACCCGCTTCGACGCCGCCTCGAAGCTCGGCGACCTGTGTCTTCGGGTCAAGGCCCATCGCGACGCCGCCGGATGGTACCGCACCGCACTGCGCCATGCCACCGGTGACAGGGATATTGCCGGGCTCAACGCTTCGCTCGCCTTCACGCTCTACGACAACCTGAACAGCGACAACTCTCTGTTTTCGGTTTCGCCTGATCAGTACAGCGAAGCCCTCGTCTATGCCCGGCGGGCCTACGAACTGACATACCCCGACTATGATCCTGAAGTGCATTCGATCTACGCTACCATTCTGATGGAGGTCGACAGCCTTGACGCGGCCGAACCGCTGTTCCGCACCATCATCGAAAAATCGCCCGACCAGCCGTTCGGCTACTGCGGCCTGTCGCACGTTATCGAAAGGCGCGGCGACACGGCAGGGGCCCTCGCCGCCATCGAAGCAGGATTCGGCTCTGTCGCCGACGACGCCACCCTCTACAACAACAGCGCCAGACTCAACATACTCCTGGGCGAATACAGGCGCGCAGCCGACGACATACTGTATCTTGTTGACAGCGGATGGGATGTGGCGGAAAGAGTCTATGACCTGGTCGAGGCCGATCCGGACCATGCCGACGAAATCGCCCGGACGTTTATCGCCCGTATGGACGGCACCTCCGATATGCCCAACCTCTGCTGGACGATTGCCCAGCTGTACGACGCCACAAACGACGTAGCCTCGGCCGTGAAATATCTCGACCTCTGCC
>CAJJQT010000380.1 GCA_905193995.1 uncultured Porphyromonadaceae bacterium
AGCGAGCGGAGCCTTCTCCTCAACAGTCTGAACGGCTGCGGGGCGGTTGAGGCATTCGCGGAGCGAGTTCTCGAGGTCGTTTACGCGGGCTTCCGAGGTGGCCAGACGGGCAACGACGGCGTCGCAGTTCTGAGCGGGCGGGCAAACGGGAACCACGGGAGCCTTCCAGTCGCGCTGATTGAAGAGGTAGGTAAGGCCGAGGTAAGCCTGCACGTCGAGATAGGTGCGGTTGCTGGTGTCGTAGATGTCGTCGCAGGTTGCGTCGTAGGCCGAAGCGCGGAGGTCAAGCGAGAGCTGAACCTGCTTGCTTACGTTGAACGAGTTGATGATACCGGCGCGGAAGGTGAGGACTTTGTCCTTGTTGTGCCATCCGTCAGCGTTGCCCTTGGCGTCGAGTGTGCGGCCGAGCATGCAGTATGCGCCGGCACCGCCGTAAACGGTGAAGTTGTATACACGTCCGGGCTTGTAGCCGCAGAACCAGTTGGTCAGGTTGACCATCAGGTCGAATGTGGGGCCGATAGCCATCTGGCGGGTCTTGTAGTAGCCGTCGGTCATGTGCTCGTTGGGCAGATAGCCGTCAGCATCTTTGGTGCCCATACCCTTGAGGTACATCCAGTCGACGCCGATACGGCCGCCGAATACCGGAGTGAACCACTTGCCGACATAGAGAGCGGCGTTGGGAGCGAAGCGGTCCTTGAGATCGCGCACTACGTCGTGGCGCGAGAAGTTAACGTTGACACCACCCTGAGCAGTGATGAACCAGTTGTCTTTCATTGAGTTCATCAGGTAGCCCTGCGAAGGATCTTCCTGATACTGCGTTTCCTGGGCAGCCATGGGGGCTACGGCCAGAGCACATGCAGCAGCGATGAGAGTAATCTTCTTCATAGGAATTGTAGTTAGTTTATGATTTAATGATTAATAATTGTATTTTTAGGGCGCACTTTGAGTTTTCGGGCGCTAAGTTACGAACATTTATTGAGATTATAACTAAAAAAAGTGAAAAAATGTTGACCGGGAAGTGTTTTTTCTATTTACGGCCCCGTTTTTTTAACATTTCGTCTTCTTTTTCAGTGTCTGTAAATCAGAGTTCGAGCTGCGCGCGCACGTGCTCGTATATGTTCTGCGGGGTGAAGCCGAACTTCTCGTCGAGCACCTTGTAGGGGGCGGAGGCGCCGAAGCGGGCCAGGCCGAATACTGCGCCGTCGAATCCGCGGATGGCGCGGATGGTCGAGGGGAGTCCGGCGG
>CAJJQT010000381.1 GCA_905193995.1 uncultured Porphyromonadaceae bacterium
CGCGAAGAGTTCACAAGTAGGCCGACTTCGTCTATTAGGCCGTAGCGGCAAACCTCTTCGAGACTGCCGCCCTGGGCCCCCACACCCGGCACAAGAAAGAAGCTGCGCGGAGCCAGCCGGCGGCAGTCGGCGATGAGCTCGCCGCGTGTGGCGCCTACCACGTACATCATATTGACGGGCGAGCCCCATTTTAGCGACCGCTTGATGACGCGCTCGAAGACGTGGGCGCCGTTGCCGTCTGTGATCATCTGGAAGTCCTCGCTGCCCTTGTTGGAAGTAAGCGCAAGCAGCACGGCCCACTTGTCGGGAGTCTCGAGGAAGGGCTTCACCGAGTCTTCGCCCATATAGGGAGCTACAGTGACGGCATCGACGCCGCTGTGCTCGAAGAAAGCCTTGGCGTACATGCGGGCAGTGTTGCCGATATCGCCGCGCTTGGCGTCGGCGATGACGAACATGTCGGGGTATTTCTCGCGGATATAGGCCACGGTCTTGTCAAATACGTCGAGGCCGGGCGCTCCCATCACTTCGTAGAAGGCAAGATTGGGCTTGTAGGCCACGGCATATGGGGCAGTGGCGTCGATGACGGCCTTGTTGAACTCAAGGACGCCCTCAGCGCCGCGCGCGGCCAGGGCCGGGGGCATCTTGGACGGATCGGGGTCAAGGCCCACGCACAGGAACGACTTCTTTTTCAGTATGTTCTCGACAAGTTCGGTTCGCTTCATAGCAGTATGTGTTGGTTTGTTAAATTCATAATTCGGCAGCCTTGAGTCTCTCGGCATTCTCGGTGGAACTCAGATGATAGATTATGTCGTCGAGATCGCCGCCGAGGATTCCGTCGAGGTTGTAGACGGTGTAGTTAATGCGGTGATCGGTGACGCGGCCCTGCGGGAAGTTGTAGGTGCGGATTTTGGCCGAACGGTCGCCGGTCGATACGAGCGTACGGCGCTTCGACGCTATGTCATCGAGATACTTCTGATGCTCCTTGTCATATATGAATGTGCGCAGGCGGCTCAGTGCCCGCTCCTTGTTTTTGGGCTGGTCACGAGTCTCGGTGCACTCTATAAGTATCTCGTCGACCTGACCCGTAAGTGGATTTTTCCACTTGTAGCGCAGGCGTACACCCGACTCTACCTTGTTGACATTCTGGCCGCCGGCACCCCCCGAGCGGAAAGTATCCCACTTGATTTCGCCTTCGTTGATCT
>CAJJQT010000382.1 GCA_905193995.1 uncultured Porphyromonadaceae bacterium
GGATTTGCCCGCGTTGCGGATGACCGTGTTCGCGGTGGGCAGCACCTGCGTCACCTGCTGGTCGCTCAGGTCGATGTAGATTTCGTCGGTGGGCAGGATGGTCATGAAGTCGATCAGGAACGGGGCGCTGAAGCCGATCACCATTTCGGGGCCGTTGTAGCTGCACGGTACGGTCTCGCGGGCGCAGGTGCACATGCTGTTGTCTTCACTCTTGATCAGGACGCGCTCGGGGGTGACCTTGAACTTCTCCAGACCGTAGCCGGGGTCGACGAAGACGCCCACGCGGCGCACGGCGGCAAGCATCGACTGGCGGTCGACCGACAGACGGTAAGGCGACGACTGCGGAATCACGCGGTTGTAGTCGGGGAAGCGGCCGTTGAGGAAGCTGCACTTGAAGGTGTACTCGCCGTTGGCTATGACGGCGCTCTTGCGGGTCATCGTCACGTGGAGGGTGGTGTCGCGGTTGAAGGTGTTGCGGATGACCGTGGCGGGCTTCACCGGGATGATGCACGAGCCCGTGACGCCCGGGGCCTGGCGCGAGTCGGTGTAGCGCACGAGTTTGTGGGTGTCGGTGGCCGCGAACACCACGCGGTCGTCCTTAAGGTCGAGGTATACGCCCTTCATCATCGGACGGTAGTCATCGTCGCCGACGGCGAAGATGGTGTATTCGAGACCCTTGAGCAGGGCGGATGATTCGATGTCGAACTCGATCGGCTCGCCTTCGTCCTCAGTCGGGGCGAAGTCGGGGTATTCGGCGCCGTCGAGGGCGTTGAGGTTGTATTCGCCGCCGGCATACTTGATCTCGACCTCGAGAGTGTTGTCGTTGACGGTCACGGTCAGGCCCTGGTCGGGGAGGGCCTTGAGCAGCTCGACCAGACGGCGGGCGGCGATGCAGAAGCGGCGGCTGCCTTCGGCGTCGGTGACGGCCACGCGCGCAGTGAGCGAATTCTCCATATCGGCGCCCGTGATGATGAGTTCCTCGCCCTTGAGCTCGATGAGGAAATTGTCGAGGATCGACAGTGCGTTTTTCGGGTTAATCACCTTGCTTACAGCCGAAACGGCGTTCGCAAAAACTTTGCAGGGGATGTTGAAGCGCATATCTTAAGTATTTTATTTGTTTTCCTTGCTTTAGCCTACAAAATTACAAAT
>CAJJQT010000383.1 GCA_905193995.1 uncultured Porphyromonadaceae bacterium
TGAAAACCGTTGAGGGTCACACCTCCGGGGGTTCGAATCCCTCTCTCTCCGCAATAAAGCCTGATTATCAGGCTTTTGTTGTATCTACACCCAATTTTACACCCAAATCGTGTAAAGTTGGGTGTTTTTATATATTCTTAACTGGTCGTGTACACCGTCGATGATTACAAGTCCTACACCCGGAGTGTTGATTACCGCCTGTTCAATAACATCAAGACGCAATGTGGGTATAAGCTGGCGCAACGCGGCAAACTTTAGATATTCCGGATGAATGTCGGTCAGCAGTTTCGCCAGTCGCAAGGCTCGCTCCATTATCTTCTGACAATGATACGGGCTTCGGTATCGAAGTAGAGGATTATCTCAGTTTTGAAAGAATGTCATCCGGATTTTGGTGCATCTGACTGAATGCGACAATCTTCTTGCCAAGATCCTTGATTGAGCCGCCGATGAAGTAGACGGTATCGTCGATTATAAGGAACCGGTCATGAACATTTGTGCAATGCCTTACTTCTATTCGTGGATACTGGGCGTTATGTCGGCGCACTTGTACTGATCATCGGGAGCACTTCGGCCGGAGGAGAAGGCAATACTGCGGGCGACCTGCTGGTGATATGCGCCCAGCTCTCCTTCACCTGCTATCTCGTATTCTTCAAAAGACTGATCGCACGCTATTCGCCCGTCACACTGATGAAATGGCTCTTCACATACTCGTCGATATGCGTGATTCCTTTCACATACGATGACCTGTCGGCTATAGACTGGAGCGCGGCTCCTCCCATAGTGACATGGGGAGCGGTGGCATTTGTAATCGGGCCCACATTTCTCAGCTACCTGCTTCTGCCTGTCGGGCAGAAGAATCTGCGTCCCACTGTGACAGCGATGTACAATTACGTGCAACCTGTAGTCGCAACTCTTGTAGCGGTCTGGGCCGGTCTCGGCAGATTCACTGCGATCAATACCCTGGCCGTCATAATGATATTTTCAGGAGTGTTTCTTGTGACGCGAAGCAAGGCACGCACTGCATGAGCGGCATTATCCCACAAGGCCCGAGGCATACACCAGATCGACAAGCGGATCGGCAAGAAACGCTGTCAGTATGCCGTTGATGATAAGGCCCAGTGTGGCGTAAG
>CAJJQT010000384.1 GCA_905193995.1 uncultured Porphyromonadaceae bacterium
TGAACTGGCGGTCGTAGCACTCGCCGCGGATCACCACGCCGTTGTATTCGTCGTCGACGCTGTAGATGTACTTCGGCGGAGCCACGAACTCGGGCATCACGAACATGGTGAAGCGATCGTCGGTCACCTTCACCACCTGGGCCACAAGTTTGATCTTCATGCCTTTCTCGCGGGCGTAGGCAATGTCGCTCTCCGAGATGTCAGCGATGCCGCGGCAGAGCACGCGCGCCGGGTCGACGTAGACGCCCAGGGCGTGTACGGTGATGATCGTTAGCTTGTACAGCGCGTCGTAGCCCAGAATGTCGCGCGATGGGTCAGCCTCGGCGAATCCCCGAGCCTGAGCTCCGGCCAGAGCCTCGGCGTAGCTCTCGCCGTGGTCGAATACCCGCGACAGGATGTAGTTCGACGAGCCGTTAAGTATGCCTTTTACCTCCAGCAGCAGGTCATTGTCGTAGTATTCCTCCAGATTGCGGATCACCGGTATCGAGCCGCACGACGAGGCGTCGTAGAGCAGCGCCGATCCGGTGGTGCGCTGCAGCTCGATCAGTTCGGGCAGATGCCGGGCGATCATGGCCTTGTTGCCCGAGACCACGGCCTTTCCGCGGCGGAGTGCTTCGGAAACGATTTTGAAGGCCGCGTCGGCGTCGTCTATCACCTCCACGACCAGGTTTATGGATGGGTCGGCGAGTATATCCCCGGGCCGGTCGGTCAGCAGTGCCGGGTCAATATCGTCGGCCCGGTGTTTACCGAGGCTGCGCACGCAGATGCGGGCTATCTCGGCGTGGGCGTTGCGGGCCATGCGTATCACACGGCAGAAGCCAGTGCCTACGGTGCCGAGTCCGAACAGGCCTATTCTCAGTTTGTTGTCGTTCATTTTTCAGTCGTTCATGAATGGTTGGATAAGTGCGTTGAGCCGGTCGTTTTCGACCAGGAAGCCGTCATGGCCCAGGCGCGATTCGATTTCTTCGTAGCGGCCGCGGGGCAGGGCGGAGGCCAGGCCGCGGAGCTCGTCTGGCGGGAAGATGATGTCGGTGGTGATGCCGATCAC